>JANOQB010000606.1:0-9904 GCA_031422215.1 Cytophagales bacterium
TTGCCCTCATTATGACCAACGAGTTGCTTGACATTCTCTAAAACAAAAGCCTTGGGTTTTTTGTGTTTAATGATTCTGGCTATGTCAAAGAATAGAGTGCCACGAATGTCATTAAACCCTTGCATTTGTCCGATGATACTGAATGGTTGGCATGGGAAGCCTGCAAATAGTATGTCATGGTCTGGAATGGATTTTTCGTCAACCTTAGTTATGTCTCCTGTTGGTCTATGTCCAAAGTTAGATTCATAGCTGTCTTGGCAAAAGGGGTCAATATCTGATGAAAATACACATTCAGGCACAAGGTTATTCTCAATGCATGCTTGATCCATTGCTGTCCTGAAACCTCCAATTCCACAAAAAAGATCTATAAATTTTATTTTCTCCATTGCTTAAATATAGGGATTTCAGATTATAATTTTTGACCAATCGTTGTTGATAAAAGTTGATATATGAGCTATGACTAAATTTCTAGGCAAGTTAAGATTACTATATTCTTAAACCTCAAACTTCGTCCACTTTTCACTGCTTTGTCCACTCTTTACTACATTGTCGATGAAGGCCATGCCACGGATGCCATCATCCACCGAAGGAAAATCCAACACAGCAGGTGCTTTCGTTCCATCAATCTTTGCCGACAAGGTCAAAGCAAAATTTCTATACAGGTTGGCGAATGCCTCCAGATAACCTTCGGGGTGGCCAGCCGGAGTACGCGTATTGAATTTAGCTTCGTCTGACAAAAACCCATTGCTGCCTGCGCGCAAAATCTGCGTGGGTTTATCCAGCCACTTTGCCAATAAAGTATTGGGCTCATGCTGTGCCCATTCAATCCCGCCACTCTCTCCATAGATGCGTATCTTCAAAGCGTTTTCTTCTCCCGCAGCAACCTGCGATGCCATCAACACGCCTGCGGCACCGTTGTCAAATTTCAACAGCACATTGCCATCGTCATCCAAGGCCCTACCCGGCACCATTATATTAAGGTCAGCGCACAAATGGGTTATTCGTAATCCGGTAATGAACTCAGCGAGGTGTGCAGCATGTGTGCCTATGTCGCCCATGGCACCCGCTTTGCCTGACCGCTTTGGATCGGTGCGCCAGGCGGCCTGCACATTGCCTTCGCGCTCGCTCATTTTGCTGAGCCAGCCTTGCGGATATTCTACATATACCTTGCGGATTTTTCCGAGCACTCCTTCCTTCACCATAGCACGGGCTTGGCGCACCATCGGGTAGCCGGAGTAGGTGTGAGTTAAACACAACAACAACCCGGTCTCTTGTACTTTTTTCTTTAACTGCTTGGCTTCGTCTAGCGTAAAGGTTATTGGCTTTTCAAGCACCACATGAAAACCCTTATCAAGAGCGGCCATGGCCGGGGCAAAGTGGGCAAAGTTGGGTGTTACGATAGTGACAAAATCAAGACGCTTATCGGCAGGAAGCTTACTTTCTTTTTCCATCATCTCCTCGTAGGTGAGATAGGTGCGGTCTTCGGGAAGGAAAAGCATCTTGCCGCTTTCTTTTGCAACTTCGGGATGGATACTGAGTGCACCGGAAACGATTTCAATAAGTCCATCCATGTTTGCTGCAAGGCGATGAATGGAACCGATGAAAGCATCTTTGCCCCCACCTACCATGCCCATGCGTAGTTTACGATTCATAAGGTTTTAATTTTTAAGGTTCGAAAAGTAACGATTTATGTTGAATGTGTTTAGATGAAATTGATAAGCGGATAAACCTCACCCCCCGTCCCCCTCTCCAAAAGAGAGGGGGTGACGCTCGATTGAAACTTTGCGCTTAATTTTAAATTCATAACTCTATATTGAACTTACTGACTTATGATAGCCGCTTGCATCAAATAAATTTCGAAATCAGGTTTTCAAAATATTCCTGTTTGCCACTACGCTGATCGGGCTCGCCATAACGGTGTGCCAATTTCACCAACTCTTGCAGCGACAGGTTGCCGCGCTCAAATTGTTTTCCCTTTCCAGTATCAAAAGATGCATAGCGTTCTTTTCTGGCTCTCACAAATTCTCCATCATCCAAAATGGCGTGCGCTGCCATCAGTGCCCTGGCAAACGTGTCCATGCCTCCAATGTGTGCATGAAAAATATCGCTCAGGTCTGTGGAGTTCCTCCGAGTCTTCGCATCAAAATTTACCCCACCCGTTTTAAAACCACCATTTTGCAAAATCACCAGCATAGCCTCTGTAAGTTCGTTCAGGTT
Source organism: Cytophagales bacterium (assembly GCA_031422215.1). Taxonomy (GTDB): domain Bacteria; phylum Bacteroidota; class Bacteroidia; order Cytophagales; family Cyclobacteriaceae; genus ELB16-189. The sequence goes on from JANOQB010000606.1 coordinate 2,218, forward strand.
GTTGGGGAATTGGTCCGTATCCCAACCATTTTGATTATCGCCCCGGTTGGCGTCAATGCTGCCCAGCACTCCGGCATCGGCCGCTACTTGAAGCTCGTGCTCAAAAGTATGCTGCGCTAAGGTGGCGTGGTTCACTTCTATATTGAGTTTAAAATCTTCCATCAGGTTGAACTGCCTAAGAAATGACAAGCAGGTGGCCGCATCAAAATCATATTGATGTTTGCTGGGCTCCATCGGCTTAGGTTCAATATAGAATGAACCTTTGAACCCATTCCTCCGTGCATAATCGCGGGCTGCATGAAGGAACTGCGCCAAGTGCTCTTGCTCGCGCTTCATGTTTGTGTTCAGCAGCGACATATAGCCCTCGCGCCCTCCCCAAAAGGTGTAGCCCGACCCGCCCAACTCGATGGTGGCATCAATCGCATTTTTTACCTGAGTGGCAGCATGGCACACAACATTGAAATCGGGATTGGTGGCGGCACCATTCATGTAGCGGGGGTTGGAGAACAAGTTGGCCGTGCCCCAAAGCAATTTTACGCCAGAGTCGTTTTGTTTTTCTTTGGCGTAGGAAACAACCTTGCGCAACCTTTTTTCCGATTCTTTCAAGGTGGGTGCTTCTTCCACCAAATCATAATCGTGGAAACAATAAAACAGTGCACCAATTTTTGTGATGAACTCAAAGGCCGCGTCCATTTTGTCGAGGCCGCGCTGCACCGCGTCAGTGGCGGTTGACCACGGAAAGTTTTTTGTGCCCGGTCCAAATGGGTCGCCTCCGGTTCCGCAGAAGGTATGCCAGTAGGCAATGGCAAACCGGAAGTGCTCTTCCATCGTTTTTTTTCCTACTCTCTTCTTTGGATTGTAGTAGCGAAAGGCGAGCGGATTGTCGGACTCTGTTCCTTCGTACTTGATACGGCCAATGCCTTTAAAATAAGTTTTGTTTCCGGTTATCACTTTCATGGTGGTAGTGTTAAGATTTCTCAATTAATTGCCGAAAATAAATACTTTACGCTTTTCAAGCTAACTCTCTGTGAGAATCATTTTTTTTCTTCCCTTGCTCCTTCTTAGTTTTTCTGTTTTATCGCAAAAAAAGAACGAAGCGTACAAGCTCCAACTCCACCGCACGGCTGCACCCCTCGTTATTGACGGCATTTTGGATGAACCCGATTGGCTGAAGGCCGATGTGGCCACTGACTTTTATATGGTGTTGCCTATGGACACCAGCAGCGCGCGCGTGAAAACCGAAGTGCGCATGGCTTACGACAATGAGCATCTTTACTTGATTGCCGTATGCCATCATTTGGTGCCAGGGCCTTACATGGTGGAGTCGTTGCGGAGGGATTTTAGTTTTGGAAAGAACGATAATTTTTTACTGTTCATGGATCCCTTCGAAGATCAAACCAATGGGTTTTCGTTTGGGGCCAATGCAGCGGGGGCCCAATGGGATGGTATTATGTACGAAGGTGGAAGGGTTGACCTTAGCTGGGACAACAAGTGGGTGTCGGAGGTAAAAAATTATGACGACAAATGGGTTTTTGAAATGGCGGTGCCCTTCAAATCCATCCGATACAAAAAAGGGATTACCGAATGGGGAATAAATTTCAGCCGTCTTGATTTAAAAACCACAGAGAAGTCGGCATGGGCACCCGTGCCCCGGCAATTTCCAACCGCCTCGCTGGCCTACACCGGAATACTGATGTGGGATGAACCACCTCCGGCAGCGGGAGCCAATGTGTCAATCATACCTTATATGCTGGGAGGTGTTTCCAAAGATCATGAAAATGGAAAACCTGTTGACTACCGGGGCGATATAGGTGGAGATGTGAAAATTGCAGTTACCTCATCCCTCAATTTGGACCTTACGGTGAACCCTGATTTTTCTCAGGTGGATGTGGACCGGCAAGTAATCAACCTCGAACGGGCCGAATTGCTGTTCCCCGAAAGGAGACAATTTTTTTTAGAAAATGGAGACCTGTTTGCCAATTTTGGATATGCTACTATCAGACCATTTTTTTCAAGAAGGATTGGATTGGATGTGCCCATTCAATTTGGCGCACGCCTCAGTGGCAAACTCAATAAGGACTGGCGCATAGGTGCCCTGAACATGCAAACAGAAAAAGTGGATTCCAAATTTCTTCCTTCGCAAAACTTTTCCGTGTTCGCGCTGCAGCGCAAAATTTTTGCCCGCTCAAACATTGGCCTCATTTTCGTGAACAAACAATCGCTGAACTACACACCCAGCACGGATCCAATAGTGCCTGTGTATTCCCAATACAACCGTAACCTGGGGCTGGAATATAATTTAGCATCGTCAAACAACCTTTGGACAGGCAAGGCACTGTTTTTAAAATCGTTTAAACCACAAAACAATGGCGATGATTTTACGCAGGCAGGCAACCTTACTTATGCAAGCCGCAAATGGAACATCACTTGGCAACATGAGTATGTGGGCAAAAATTATTTGGCAGAAGTTGGCTACGTTCCCAACAATGTGCCACGGCCCGGATACATCAAACTAAATCCACAACTAACAAAACTGTTTTTCCCGAAGAGCAAACACGTACTCAGTCACGGCCCACGCATAGGCTCTTCGTTGTTCTTTAGCCCAGCTGGCAAGTCAACCGACAATGAAACCTTTCTTGCTTATGGTGTTACGTTCCGCACCCAAAGCGTATGGAACACTTTTGTTTCCAACGATTATGTAAAATTGTTGCGCAAGTTTGATCCTACCAACTCAAGAAAAGATTCATTGGAAGTGGACAGCGAACATCAATGGAACACGTTTGGTTTCGAATATACTTCCAAACCTCAAAGCGTGTTTACGTTTGCGTTCTCCTCGCGCTATGGCGGATATTATGCCGATGGAAAACGGCTTAACATAACCAACGACATTGGTTATCGCTTTCAACCGTATGTAAGTTTGAGCCTAAGCACCAGCTATAACGACATACGGCTACCACAGCCCTGGGGCCGCACAACTTTCTGGCTCATTGGGCCGCGCATAGACGTGACCATGACAAATAAATTGTTCTTCACGGCATTTGCCCAGTACAACGAACAGCAAAAAAATGTAAACCTCAACACGCGCTTTCAGTGGCGCTTTAAGCCTGCATCAGACTTGTTCATCGTTTACACCGACAACTACCTGCCCGAAAGTTTTACTGTTAAAAACAGGGCGTTGGTGATCAAGTTTACGTATTGGTGGAATCTGTAGGGGAAGATGTGAGATTTGAGATGTGAGATTTTGATTTGAGCAGTTCATGGATTTGGGATAACACTCCATCCTGAAAATTAAACACTTCGCAAAACAATTTTGTTAAAGGATTACAAGCTGTTGTGTTATTTGAACATAAATTCAAACACTATGAAAACAGTAACCAAGAAAACACTCCTTGTATTGATCGGCTTGTTAGTAGCTTCTGCCATGACGTTTACCTATGGCCAAGAGCTGAAGATCGTGATCAAAAATATAAAAAACGAAGAAGGCATGGTGCGGTTGGCACTCTACAATTCCGATGATCAATTCATGAAAAAGGAATTGAAAGGTGTTGAGGTGAAATCTAAAGCTGGGGAAGCGGTGGCTGTCTTTAAAGATATAGCTCCGGGCAGGTACGCTATCAGCGTGATGCACGATGCCAACGACAACAAAGAACTTGATTCCAACTTTATGGGCATACCCAAAGAAGGGTTTGGATTTTCCAACGATGCCATGGGCATGTTCGGCCCGCCCGATTTCAAAAAGGCTTCGTTTGAAGTTTCGGGAGAAAAGAAGTTGGTGATCAATTTGAAATATATGTGAGTTTGAGAGAAGGAGATAGGAGTTAGGAGATAGTATTGAGTATTGAGTATTGAGAAGAAGTCAGAATTTAGAAGTCAGAAGGATACGGTGTTTCAGAGGAAATCATCTTTCATTTTTTTTCCGTTCGCTAATCTGTGAATCCGTGGCTTTAATACGAGAAGTCAGAAGTCATAAGTTTGCTCAGTGTATTGCTAACTGCTTCATTGCCCACTGCCTATTTTCTTGGCCGGAAATTTGAAGCAAGTTTTGTAGAGCATTGTAAGTAAGATTATCCTTTTGATTCAACGGGATTGCGGGTCGTAGAGTTGTTGAAAATTTTCTTCCGTCAATTTTTCAAAACTGAATGTTTCGGTTGAAGGAATTTCAGGAAAGATAAAATAGGGCTTTGAGTATTGCCTGTTGAATCTTGTATCGAACCTGTGACTCATTTTTCAAAATTCGGAAATTAATCATTTGCTTTCGCGTCTCCCCGAAACAATTTCAATATCCTACCAATTCAGCCTTCACAATAAAATCAAGTATCTTTAATTTCGTTAATCTTTAACCAGGATTTTACCATGAAAAAAATTTCCTCCCTCCTTGTATGCCTTGTGCTTGTGTTCCATTCGTTTGCGCAAGCACAGCAAAAACCCAACATCATCATTATGATGTCCGATGATTTAGGCTATGGTGATTTGGGTTGCTACGGACAAAAGTTGATACCCACACCAAACTTAGACCGCATGGCCGTGGAGGGATGTCGGTTCACCGACTTTTATTCGGGGAGCACCGTGTGTGCACCATCGCGCTGCGCTTTAATGACCGGCATGGACATGGGGCATGCTTACATACGAGGAAATAAAGAAACACCTTTACGCGAATCGGACATAACCATGCCAAAGCTGGCCAAGCAAAAAGGCTATGTTACCGGCATGTTTGGAAAATGGGGGCTTGGCCTCGAAAACAATTCGGGGTCACCGGAAAAACAAGGATGGGATTATTTTTTGGGTTACCTCAGTCACCGGAGCGCTCACAACTACTATGTGAAAAATTTGTGGGAGATACGCAATGGAAAAACAGTGCCTCATCCAATGGACACAACTCAAAACACCGCTCCCTATATTTTTAGTGTTGCATTGGATTTCATCAAAAACAATAAAGCTCAACCGTTCTTGTTGTACCTGCCCATCACCTTGCCCCATGCCGAAATGACCATTCCAACCAAGGAGGCCATCGAGCCGTTTTTAAAACCTGATGGTAAAAGTATTTTTAGTGAAACACCGTTTGTGAAAGGCACCGGCATGAGCACCACCTATTCTTCGCAATCAATGCCCAATGCCGCAACCGCAGCCATGATCAGGCAAATAGATTTGGATATGGGAAGGCTTATGAGCCTGCTGATGGAATTGGGCTTGGATAAAAATACATTAGTCTTCTTCACATCCGATAACGGGCCGCATCAGGAAGGAGGAAGGAACATAAAACAATTTGAAAGCACTGCCGGCCTTCGCGGGTTTAAGCGCGATTTGTATGAAGGCGGCATCCGTGTGCCAGCGATTGCCTGGGGGATGAACATACAAAAGAAAGTAAGCAACGAACCATTAGCCAATTGGGACTTGTTGCCCACCGTGGCAGAGATAATGGGAGCGAATGCCCCGGATGAAATCAATGGAGTTTCCTTTTTGGATGTCCTTCAAAAAACAAAACATCCAACAAAACATGAAACCTTATACTGGGAGTTTTTTGAAAGAGGTTTCGACCAGGCAATACGCAAAGGCAATTGGAAGGCAGTTAAGCGCAGCGTTAACCATTCGAAATTAGAGTTATACGACCTGGATAAAGATTATTCAGAAAGCAATGATGTGTCCTTACAAAATCCTTTGGTTGTAAAGGAGATGGAAGCCTTGTTTGCAAAATCACGAATCGAATCATTAGATTATCCTACCAAAGAATAATTTGATGTTGTCCTAGCAAACATTGCAGTGGACTGAATCACAAATTCCCCTTATTAATCTCCTCCACCGCATAGTTCGCAGCGCGTGCTGTCATTGCCATAAACGTGAGTGATGGGTTTTGATTTCCTGTCGAAGTCATGCATGCACCATCGGTGACAAACACGTTCTTGCAGCTATGGAATTGGCTCCACTTATTTAATAAGGAAGTTTTCGGATCTCTGCCCATGCGCGCACCGCCCATCTCGTGGATGTCGAGCCCAGGTGCCTGGTTGCTGTCGTGCGGGGCAATGTTTTTGCAACCCGCTTTGTTGAGCATCTCCTGCGCCTGCACCAGAAAGTCGTCCTTCACTTTTACATCGTTGTTGGTGTGCTCAATGGAGGTAACGAGCTGAGGGATTCCCCACGCATCCTTTTTATCGGTGCTCAGGCGCAGGTGGTTGCTTTCAATGGGAATGGTTTCGCCTTGCATCATCATCGACACATGCCAGGTGCCCGGTTTGGCAACGGCTTCTTTCAATTCTGCGCCAATGCTTTCGCTGCGCGTGCTTGCACGCGAGGCCGTGTAAAACGACATATAGCCACGCATGAAATCTTCTTCTTGCTTGCGCACATTGCGAAACGAAGGCATCATGATAGCCGTAGGCCTGCGTCCATAATAATAGGTGTCCTCATACCCCTCGAAGGTGGCGCTTACAGTGCCGCGATAATTATGGAATGCAACAAACTTTCCGAGCAGGCCATTGTCGTTTCCCAACCCGTTGGGAAAGCGGTTGGAGGTTGAGTTGAGTAGAAGCAAGTTTGTGTTGAGGCAAGCCGCGTTCACAAAAATAATGCGGGCATAATATTCAAATACTTCTTTGGTGTTGGAGTCAATCACGCGCACACCCGAAGCCTTTCCTTTTTTCTCATCATAAATAATGGAATGGACTACCGAGAATGGGCGCAGTGTCATGTTGCCGGTTTTCATCGCCCACGGCAAGGTGGATGAGTTGGCACTAAAGTATCCGCCATACGGACAGCCCCTTTCGCAAAGCGTGCGTGCCTGGCATTGCCCCCGGCCTTGTTGCTTGTGTATTTCCTGCGGCTCGGTGAGGTGTGCACAACGACCAATCACCACATCGCGGTCTTTATAGTTTGCTTTTATTTTTTCCTGTATGTGCTTCTCCACACAATTCATTTCCCACGCTTTCATCACTTCACTGTCGGGCAATGTTTCCAGGCCATCGCGGTTGCCACTGATGCCGGCAAATTTTTCTACGTACGAATACCACGGTGCCAGATCGTTGTAGCGTATCGGCCAGTCCACCGCAAAGCCATCGCGGCCGGGTGCTTCAAATTCAAAGCGGCTCCACCGCTGCACTTGCCGCGCCCACAACAGCGACTTGCCACCGGTTTGGTAGCCACGAATCCAATCGAAAGGTTTTTCCTGCACATAGGGATGCTCGGCATCTTTCACAAAAAAATGTTTGGTGGCATCACCAAAAGCATAGCACCTGTCTGCAATAGGGTTTGCCTCAGTGGTATCGAGGGGCAATCGACCGCGCAAAGGAAAGTCCCACGGGTTTTTGGTGGCGGTAGGATAATCTTCGAGGTGTTTCACATCGCGGCCACGCTCCAGCACTAATGTCTTGAGACCCTTGTCGCACAACTCCTTGGCGGCCCAACCACCACTCATGCCCGATCCGATCACGATAGCATCGTAGGTCATTGCTTTTGCTGCATCCCCTTGTATTTGCATAGTAAAAAGTTTTAGGTGTCGAAATTAAGAAGGTTTTTCTGTTGATCAATGTAAATAGTCAGATGCACTTATGAGAAAATCTGGCGGCACCCCGATAAAAATCGGGGCTGGGCTATCCGTTCCAAGCCTGCCTGACCGTTATGCATATCCATCCACCCACAAAGCCCACGCTCAAAGCTAACGCACTTCTGGCTTTTCACTGCTATCCCTTGCCGAAAC
>JANOQB010000607.1:0-2295 GCA_031422215.1 Cytophagales bacterium
ATTGTGGCCAGCGGAAAGTTGGCCGCATTGATCCCCGTGTATTCGTTCACTAAAATTCAACAGGCCATTGCAAACAAAGAGTTTGAAGGGGAGTTTGCGGGCCTTCCTGTAATCAAGTACGAATCGGCTCTTCATGGCGAAGTGAAGAAGCCAGGGCTTGGGCCGTTGCACACCGAGTTTGATGAAAAAGGAAATGCTTATACCTCCATGTTTGTTTCTTCTGAAATTGTAAAATGGAATGTAAAGTCATTGGAAGTGCTCGATCGCGTACCCACGTATTACTCAATCGGTCACTTGTCGGTGCCGGGCGGCCCAACAGCCAAGCCACATGGCAAATATGTAGTAGCGTATAACAAGATCACCAAAGATCGTTATCTACCTACTGGCCCTGAGTTAACTCAATCCGCTCAACTGTATGATATCAGTGGAGAAAAAATGCAATTGATATTGGATTTTCCTACTACCGGAGAGCCGCACTATGCCGAGTCTATACCGGCCGCTTTGATCATGCCTAACTCCACCCGGTTTTATAAGATTGAAGAAAACAACCATCCTTACGTAGCCAAAGGCGAAGGAAAGGCAAAAGTAGAACGCAAAGGAAACCAGGTGCATGTGTATATGACGGCCATCCGCTCGCACATGACACCCGATAATATTGAAGGTGTGAAGTTGGGTGACGATGTTTATTTCCACGTAACAAACCTTGAGCAGGATTGGGATGTGCCGCATGGATTTGCAGTGAAAGGAGCAAACAACGCAGAGATATTGATCATGCCAGGCGAAACACAAACATTAAAATGGAAACCATTGAGCACCGGTGTGTTCCCATTCTATTGCACCGATTTCTGTTCTGCGCTGCACCAGGAAATGCAAGGATACATTCGCGTGTCGCCAGCAGGAAGCAAAGTAGCACTAAAATTTTCAACGGGCGTGATTGAAGAAAAATCTCCGAGCGGAGCGGGGAAATAAAAATAGTAGGCAGTAATCAATAAGCAGTAGGCAGTAAGCAGTAATCGTCCGAAACTGCCTACTGCCTACTTCTAACTATCCTCTAAAATTATAAAAATGTCTCAACTGAAACCCATCTCCCGTTTTCTCATTGCCCTTTCTGCCCTGTTTATGGTGAGCGCATATTTTGTTCCGCTTTGGCAGATATTAATGTGGGCGCCACAATATCCCGAAGGGTTGGAGATGGATATCTGGATCAACGATATAAAAGGCGATGTAAAAATAATCAGCGCACTCAATCACTACATCGGCATGAAACATATTGAAGTCAGCATGTTTCCCGAATTTAAATACATGATCTACATTGTAGCCATCCTGATCCTGTTCGGGTTGGTTACTGCCATCATCAACAAGAGTGTGTTGCTCCGTGCCTATGTAGGTTTGCTGTTGATCTCGGGCATTGCCGCGCTTGTTGATTTTTATTTGTGGGGTTACGACTACGGCCACAACCTCGATCCCAGAGCAGCCATCATTGTGCCGGGCATGAGCTACCAGCCGCCATTGATTGGCACCAAACAACTTTTAAATTTCACAGCCTTCTCCGGCCCCGATATTGGCGGATGGATTTTTCTCTCTTCAGCATTGCTTGCCGTGGGCACATTAGTGTTTGAAATAAGAATGAAAAAGAAAAAGATATGAGACAATATGTTGTCCTGCAGTTTCTTTATGCGGCATGGCGAAGCGCCACCGGGCTATCCACTCCAAGTCCGGCCACACACAACCAATCGCGCTTCGGGCTTTCCGTTCCTATCCCTTGCCGTAGGTCCTTCGTAGAAATAGCACCCATTAAATTAACGTTCCTCCTGCTCACACTTATTTTCATTTCATGTGAAATAAAACCCGAACCCTTAAACTACGGCACCGATGCATGCCAAACTTGCAAAATGACCTTGATGGACAATAAATTTGGAGCGGAGATCGTCACCAAAAAAGGAAAAGTTTACAAGTTTGACGATCTCAACTGCATGATCAATTTTTATAATTCAGGATCCGAGCCTGAAGAAAACATAGCCTACAAATTGGTGATAGACTTCGCCAACCCCGGACAATTCATTGACGCCTCTCAAAATTATTATGTGAAATCCGATTCCATCCATAGCCCGATGGCGAGTGGCGTTGCCGCATTTTCAAATGAAAAAGATTTTAAGAGTTACAAAAAAAAATGGAAAGGGATTTTATTGAGCTGGAGCGAGTTGACCACGGAGTTTAAATAATATGGAGATAGTAGATAGGAGTTAGTAGATAGGAGAAGAAGTCAGAATTTAGAATTTAGAAGTCAGAAGTTTG
>JANOQB010000608.1:0-14965 GCA_031422215.1 Cytophagales bacterium
AGCATAACCCGGTGGCCTCGTATCTGGAAGATTTTGTTTTGGATGAGTTGCAGTTCCATGTTGGAAAAATAGTGATTTGTTGCAACAATCTATTCCAAATTTAAAAGAAGGATTCTATGCGCTTTCGGGTTTTGATATCACAAATTGTGATATCAAAACACTCCATTCTTCAGTTTATATTTGGATCATAAAGTCGTGGGGAAACCTACTTTGGTTCCTCTTTACGGCCTGGTTTAAACTCCGAGTTTCTACCTCATAAAGTTCGGCCAATTGAAAATCGAGCATAACCCGGTGGCCTCGTATCTGGAAGATTTTGTTTTGGATGAGTTGCAGTTCCATGTTGGAAAAATAGTGATTTGATGTTACAATCTGAGCCTCTCTAATAACAATCTGTGCCTCAGTTAAAGTCTTTCCTTCAACTTACTGCATTTAATTTTTTCATAAACGGTCAATCTGCTTTTGTTACCTTTGCGCCTCATTTTTCAATATGACTTTAGAACAAGAAATAGCCAAGCGCAGGACCTTTGGTATAATCAGCCACCCCGATGCCGGAAAAACAACGTTGACAGAAAAGCTCTTGCTCTTTGGAGGTGCAATTCAAAAAGCAGGGGCCGTAAAATCATCGAAGATAAAAGACCACGCCCGCAGCGACTGGATGGAGATAGAAAAGCAGCGCGGTATTTCGGTGGCCACTTCGGTGATGGGATTTAATTACAAAGACATAAAAATAAATTTGCTCGATACTCCCGGTCACCAGGATTTTGCCGAAGACACCTACCGCACTCTCACCGCGGTGGACAGCGTGATCATGGTGATTGATTGTGTGAAAGGTGTAGAGATGCAAACAGAAAAACTCATGGAAGTGTGCCGCATGCGCAACACACCCGTGCTCTGCTTCATCAACAAACTTGACCGCGAAGGTCAAGACCCTTTCGACTTGCTGGACGAGATCGAAGCAAAGCTCCGCATCAAAGTGCATCCGTTGAGTTGGCCTATCAGCATGGGCAAAACATTTAAAGGCGTGTATAGCTTGTATGAAAAGAGCCTGAAACTTTTTACGCCCAGCAAAACAAAAATTGAAGAGGGGATCAATATTACCGACATCAACGATCCGGTACTCGATCAATATGTGGGCGAGAATTTTGCGAAACAACTGCGTACCGATGCGGAACTTCTCAATGGCGTTTACCCGGAATTGGATGTTCAGGATTATCTGGATGGAAAAGTGGCTCCTGTTTTTTTTGGAAGCGCGGTAAATAATTTTGGTGTGAAGGAATTATTGGACACCTTCATCCGTATTGCTCCAGCACCCATTCCACGAGAGACAACCTTGCGCGTTGTAAAACCCGAAGAGACAAAATTCAGCGGCTTTATTTTTAAGATACATGCCAACATGGATCCCAAGCACCGGAACAGGATTGCCTTCCTGCGTGTGTGCTCAGGAAAATTTGAGCGCGGCAGCACCTACCTGCATGTGCGAAACGACAAAGGCATCCGCTTCTCCAACGCCACCGCCTTTATGGCGCAAGACCGCGAAATAGTGGACGAAGCTTGGCCAGGCGACATTGTCGGTTTGTTCGACACCGGAAATTTAAAAATCGGAGATTCTCTTACCGAAGGCGAAAAAGGAATTTACACCGGCATCCCCAGTTTCTCTCCAGAAATATTTAAGGAAGTGATAAACAAGGACGCGATGAAAACCAAGCAATTGGAAAAAGGCCTGCTTCAATTAATGGAAGAAGGTGTGGCACAGTTGTTCACCTACGAGCTGGGCAAAAAGAAAGTGGTAGGCGTGGTGGGTGCCCTTCAATTTGAAGTGATCCAGTTCCGGTTGAAAAATGAATACAGTGCCTCTGTTGAGTTTGCCCCTCAAAATATTTTTAAAGCCTGTTGGATCAGCAGCAAAGACACTAAAAAACTTCTTGAATTTATCGATTCGAAACAACGGCACATTGCCCGCGACAAGGATGGCAAGCTGGTTTTTATGGCCGAGTCAAAGGCGTGGCTCCAAATGGTGCAGGACAATTTTCCGGAAATCAATTTTCATTTCACTTCGGAGTTTAAGGATTAACTTTTAGCTTCCAATGAATCATCAGGAACTCGCAGTTCTATTTGAAGACAACCACCTCATTGCCATCAACAAGCAGTCGGGCATGCTGGTGCAAGGTGATGAAACTGGAGACGAGCCATTGAGCGAAACGGTTAAAAAATTCATCAAAGAAAAGTATGGCAAGCCCGGTGCTGTTTTTTTGGGTGTAGTGCATCGCATAGACAGGCCCGTGAGCGGTGTGGTAGTGTTTGCCCGCACCTCCAAGTCATTGGAAAGGATGAACGCCTTGTTTAAAAACCGCGAGACAAAAAAAACATATTGGGCGCTGGTGGGCAATAAACCTGCGAAAGCAGAGGATACGCTCGTGCATTGGTTGGTGAAAGACGAAAAGAAAAACAAAACCACGGCCTACAAACGCGAACATCCCGAAGGGTCGCGTTCGGAGTTGAGTTATAAAATAATGGGCCACCAATCCGGACTCTATTTGTTGGAAGTAAACCCCATCACCGGCAGGCCACACCAGATACGTGTGCAACTTGCTTCGATGGGTTGCCCTATTGTGGGTGATTTGAAATATGGATTCAAAGAACCAAATCCTGATGCGAGCATTTGCCTTCATGCCCGTGAACTTAGTTTTGTCCATCCGGTAAAGAACGAGCCCATCACCATTACAGCACCACTTCCTAAAAATGAACTTTGGAACCGGTTTTTGTAGGCTTTGATTTTATATCTTGTTGCCCAAATGAATTGGATCAATAAGTTAAAGGATCGTTGGCACGTAAGCAATGTGTTCCAGGTTTTTGTTGTCCTTCTTGTTTTTGCATGCACAGGCTTCACCATACTTTTTATCAAGAAGCCTTTGTTCGAAATTTGGTTTGCCGATAGTGAAAAACCTGTGTGGGCGAGTGTGCTCTACTGGATTTTTATTTTGCCTGTTTACAATATGTTCTTATTGTTTTATGGTTTTCTTTTTGGGCAGTTCCGTTTTTTTTGGAACTTTGAGAAGCGATTTTTTAACAGAATAATTTCTATTTTTAAACAACAATAAAAGTCAATCTATGAAAAAGTTAGTTTATGTTTTAGTTGCCGCAGCCATCGCCTCTTGCACTGGCCCCAAATACACGGCAAGTTTCAAATCGTATGATAGGGACCTAAGCCACAATGAGGAAGGAGCAACGAAGTCGCAAAAGAATATTGCCCACGATGGTGAACCCACCCCACTATTGGCCGGCACATCCGTGGCACCTGTTGAGTTTAAGGTGGCACCAACTGTGGAGGAGCGCAAGACCTACATACAAATGACAATAGTAGAGCGCAAAGAATTGCGCCAACAATTAAAAAGTGAAGTAAAAAGTTTTGTGAAAGCACAAAAGAAAAATTTTGGAGTAGAATCGGGCAAGGCAACTGCTGCTATGGATAATGACCTTAAATTGGCCGCTATTTTTGGAGCTGTTGGTTTTGTGGCAATGGCAATAGGTGGGGATTTTTTCTTGATTATTGGTGGCATCGCATTGATTATAGGAGTTATTTTTTTAGTGAAATGGTTAGTAAGGCAATAGTGACCAGCGCCTCATGGTTCAAACCATTTGAGAGTTGGAACTCTATTTAACTTTTGGGTTCATCTATTTGCCGAAGTAGAAAATTTAGGTGATTCGTAGTTTAGCTCAATTCATTTTGAATTGTGCCCAAAATTTAAGTTTCTCTACCGTTTTCCTTAGTTTTGGGTACTTTTTAATCTAATGGCAGAAAACACCTATAAATCAAATACTTTTAAGAAACCTGAAAAGGAAAAGAAATCCAAATCTTCCAAATCGAAATTCAATTTTTCTTTTTTCACAGACCCTCGCTTTTCACTTGCATTGGGTTTCTTTCTCTTGGTCGTTTCGCTTTTCTTGTTCACCGCTTTTCTTTCCTATCTGTTCACGGGCAAGGCCGACCAGAGCGTGGTGGAGTCGTGGATGAATGACATTGTCGAGTCGGGCAAGGAAGCAGAGAATTGGCTTGGGCTTACGGGCGCAGTCACTTCGCACTATATCGTTTTCAAATGGATGGGCATTTCTGCTTTCTTCATTCCACCGCTTTTATTTTTTCTTGGTTTCCGCCTCGTGTTCAAGCGCGATTTGATTTCGCTTTTCTCGGCATTTATCTTTTCCGTGTTTGCCGGGCTGTGGCTTAGTTTATTGTTGGGATACATCACACACAGTCTTGCGGGTGTGAACGAACTTGGTTTTTTAAGTGGCGGGTTGGGCTATGAGCTTGCCAAAATTTCGGATGGGCTTTTTGGATGGGGAACATTTCTGATCCTTGTGCTCACTTTGTTTATTTTCATCATCTATTATTTCAACATCACGGCCATCAACGCATTTCAGGTGAAGGACCCCAAGCCCATGGGGAATGATGCGATACTTTCTGATGATGATTTGAGAATAAAACCTGCTTATACAGAAGATAGTGACAACTGGCCTGTGCTACCAGAAAATGATCTGATCTTAAAACAAGCCGATGTTGAAACCCCTCTGACGGGAAGTGAAATAAAACTTACCTTAGAAAACTCACAACCTAAAAGGGATAAAACTGAGGAACCTCTTTTCACCATAGCAGAACCCAAGGCCGATACAGAATTGCTTGCCGAGCAATTAGTAGATGAGAAAGGCCTATACGACCCCACCATGGATTTGAGCAGTTACAAATTCCCAACCATGGAGTTGCTGAATGAATATGAAACGGGAAAAGTTCAGGTAACACAGGAGGAACTCAATCAGAACAAAGACAAGATCATTGAAACGTTGGTCAACTTCAAGATAGGCATACAAAGCATAAAAGCCACCATTGGCCCCACTGTAACGCTCTATGAAATTGTACCCGATGCAGGAATAAAAATTTCACGCATCAAAAACTTAGAAGATGACATCGCGCTAAGCCTTGCAGCCTTGGGCATACGCATTATTGCACCCATCCCCGGCAAGGGAACTATTGGTATTGAAGTGCCCAACAAAAACCGTGAGATGGTAAGCATCCGTTCGGTGTTAAATTCAGAACGTTTCCAAAAGACAGACAAAGATCTTCCCATAGCCATTGGCAAAACCATTTCCAATGAATTGATGATCATTGACCTGGCCAAGATGCCGCACTTGTTGATAGCGGGTGCAACCGGGCAGGGAAAGTCAGTTGGTTTGAATGTGGTGTTGACTTCGCTGCTTTACAAGAAGCACCCAAGCCAACTCAAGTTTGTGTTGGTCGATCCCAAGAAAGTGGAGATGTCGTTGTTCAGTAAAATCGAACGGCATTATCTCGCCAAGTTGCCCAACAGTGAAGAGGCGATCATCACCGACACCAAGAAAGTTGTTTATACCCTCAACTCGCTTTGCATTGAGATGGAAAACCGCTATGAGATTTTAAAAGATGCCGGGGCCAAGAACATCAAAGAGTACAATACAAAATTTGTTGCCCGAAAATTGAATCCCAAAGAAGGTCATCGCTTTTTGCCATACATTGTGCTGGTGATTGATGAGCTTGCCGACTTGATGATGACGGCCGGCAAAGAAGTGGAAACTCCGATTGCACGGTTGGCGCAACTTGCGCGCGCTATTGGCATACACTTAGTGGTGGCCACTCAGAGGCCTTCTGTAAATGTTATCACCGGTGTGATCAAGGCCAACTTTCCGGCACGCTTGTCTTTTAAAGTAACTTCCAAAATTGACTCGCGCACCATTCTCGATACGGGCGGGGCCGATCAGTTGATTGGCCAGGGAGATATGTTGCTCTCATCGGGTTCGGAAATTGTTCGGTTGCAAAGTCCGTTTGTGGATACGCCTGAGATAGAAAAAATTTGTGATTTCATCGGCTCTCAACGTGGCTATGATTCTGCTTACTTGCTTCCTGAGTTTGAAGGCGAAGATGAGGGTGGTGCCGCTTCCGTGGATTTGGCAGAGCGCGATGCATTGTTTGAAGATGCAGCCAGGCTTATTGTGCAACATCAGCAAGGTAGCACTTCGCTCATCCAACGAAAATTAAAACTTGGATATAACCGGGCCGGGCGTTTGATAGATCAATTGGAAGCCGCTAAAATTGTGGGACCTTTCGAGGGTTCGAAGGCACGTGAGGTTATGATCAAAGACCCCATGAGTTTGGAACAATTATTGACTGAATTGAAAGAAAAGCACATTCCATCTTAATACACGAAAATGAAAAAGTTAGTTTTTGGTGCCCTCCTGATGTTTTTGGGCGCAACATCCTACGCACAGTACGATCCCAAGGCCCTCGAAACATTGGAGGCCATGAGCAAGAAATACAAGGTACTCACATCCTTTGAAGCCAACCTTACCTCGGCCCTCACCAACGAATCGGAAGGGGTGAAAGAGGAATTTAAAGGGAAAATCATTGTGAAGGGAGAGAAGTTCAGGCTGTCGCTGGAAGACCAGGAGATCATAAACAATGGCACTACGGTGTGGACATATTTGCCTTCGGCCAAAGAAGTGAACATCGACAATTATGATCCGGGGTCGGAGGATATTAACCCCGTGAAAATTTTTGAGATGTACAAAAAGGGGTTTAAGTATTTATACATAGCCGACAAAACAGAGGCCGGTGTGGTGCTGGAAGAAATTGACTTAGTGCCCGAAAAAAAGGACGCACAATATTTTAAAATCAAAATGATGATTGTGAAAAAAGACAAGAGCATTCAAAGCTGGACCATGTTTGATAAATCGGGCAACCGCTACAAATACTCTATCACCCGTTTTACCCCCAACGTAAAATTGGACGATTCGCTCTTCACATTCGATATTAAAAAATATCCCGGCATAGAAGTGATTGACCTGCGATAGTTTGATCCCACCAAACCACTAACTACTATCAGTTGACCCGGCATGAACTTTTTGCACAGATAAAAAAGAAAAACTCTTACCTCTGTGTAGGTCTGGATACGGACATAACAAAAATACCAAAGCACTTGCTTTCCAGTTCCGATCCGGTATTTGAATTCAACAAACAAATCATTGAGGCCACCAAAGAATTTTGCGTGGCCTATAAACCCAACACGGCTTTTTATGAAGCGTTGGGGCCTGCAGGCTGGCAGAGTCTCCAAAAAACATTGGACTACATTCCCAAAGATTGCTTCACCATTGCCGATGCAAAGCGTGGCGACATTGGCAATACTTCGGCCTTATACGCACAGGCATTTTTTGAGAAGCTGGATTTTGATTCCATCACCGTTTCTCCTTACATGGGTGAAGATTCGGTAAAACCATTTTTGGGATTTTCGGGCAAGTGGGTAATCCTGTTGATCCATACTTCAAATTCAGGAAGTGCGGATGTGCAGCAATTAGAAACACGCGATGGAAAATTTGTGTATGAAGAAGTGATCTTTGCCTCGCAGCGATGGGCCAGTGCCGACCAGATGATGTATGTAGTGGGCGCAACCAAAGCCGATAAGATCGGAACTATACGCGCACTTGCTCCCGATCATTTTTTTCTGGTGCCGGGTGTGGGTGCGCAAGGTGGCGATCTCGAAGCCGTATCGAAAGCAGGCATGAATGCACAGTGTGGGTTGTTGGTAAACTCTTCCCGCGCGATCATTTACGCATCGGCTGGTGAAGATTTTGCAGACGCGGCAAGAAAGGAAGCATTGAAAGTGAAAAACGAAATGAGCATCTTTCTTCAAAGCTTAGGGCATTAAATCAATTTTTTATATAACTGATGTTGCGCATCAATCATAGTTCATTGTTTTTTCTTAGTGAAACTTCGCGCCTTTGTGCCTCCGTGGTTCAATTTCCGTACTCTTTACCTTGCCACTAAGCCACCAAGACACTAAGAAATCACGAAGTGCGTAACATTAGTTATAATTGTCAATTGCTTCTTGTCAACTGTCAATTAAAGCCGTGAACGAATCCTTCCTCCACTATCTCTGGCAATGTCAATACTTTGATAAGAAGGAATTGAAAACAACTGCTCAGGAAGCCATCTCCATACTTAAACCGGGCCTGTTGAACACCGATGCGGGCCCTGATTTTTCGCAGGCAAAAATAAAAATCGGTGAGATTGATTGGGCTGGCAGTGTTGAAATACATATACAATCTTCCGGGTGGGTGCAGCATGGGCATCAGCACGATCGTGCGTATGAAAACGTAGTGCTGCATGTGGTGTGGGAAGACGACAAACCTGTTTACCGCACCGATAACACACGCATGCCTACCATTGTATTGAAGGGACGGGTTGATGAAAAATTGATCAGGGAATATAAAAAATTGATTGCGAGCGCATCCGTCATCCCTTGCCAGTCATCGTTCAAAGAAATTGACAACCTCATCAAAATTTCGATGGTGGACAAGGCACTGATGAAGCGGATTGAAACCAAAGCCAGCCACGTGCAGTTGTTGGTAGCGCAAAATAATGGCGATTGGGAAGAGGCCACGTACCAACTGCTGGCTACCAATTTTGGGTTCAAAGTAAACAAGGAGCCATTCCTTCAGTTGGCCAAATCCCTTCCTTACAAAATTGTGCAGAAGCACCGCCACAACTTGGTGCAATTGGAAGCGTTGCTTTTTGGCCAGGCCGGATTTTTGGTTGCAAAAAATAAAGACGAGTACATCACAAAACTCTTTGATGAATATCAGTTTCTGAGCACTAAGTATTCTTTGCAGCCATCACAAATGAATGTGGCCCAATGGAAATTTTTACGGTTGCGCCCCTCTAATTTTCCAACCTTGCGCATTGCCCAGTTTGCTTCGTTGCTGTATGCACACGAAAATATTTTTTCGCACCTTATTGAAGCAATGGCTCCTAAAGAGTGGGAGAAATTTTTTGAAATAACTCCCTCGGCCTATTGGCAAACCCACTATCGCTTGGGTAAGAAAGCAGAAGGGTTGGTTTATAATTTTGGTGACGACAGCAGTCATGTGGTGATCATTAATTCTGTGGTGCCCTTATTAGTGGCGTATGGAAAAGCAAAAGATGATTGGAGCTTGGTGGACAAGGCCGTGAATATTTTGCAGCACCTGCCAACCGAAAAAAATAAAATCTTGCGCCTATGGAAAGAGGTGGGCTATTCCAGTAAAACCGCTGGCGATTCGCAGGGGATGATAGAATTGTATCAGGGATTTTGTCAACAGCGGCAATGCCTCAACTGCGCGATTGGTTCTGCCATTTTAAAACCCTACACGGCAGCCGTATGATCGCGGTTTTCAATTTCATTGTTATTTTTATTCTCACTTGGCTGTTCTTCAAGCAGCATGGTCAGCATCAACCGCGCCTGTTTTGGATGGCCTTCCTTTACCATCTGATGATGGCCATGGCCTTGGGGCTTGTCTATAAATATTATTATTCCGCCAACGACACCTGGCTTTTTTTTCAAGACGCCAATACGCTGGCACTGTTTGGTGAGCAGGATTTCATGAGCTATTGCAAATTCCTGTTTTCTGGCGAAGCACCTTCCGATTTATTGGATCAATTGGTTTACAGTCAGGAACGTTCTATTTTTTTGGTGAAGATCATGAGTGTGTTTTCGTGGATGGGCGGCCACAATTATTGGGCAAGTGCAGCCTGGTTCTCTTTCATTTCTTTTCTTTCGTGCTGGTATTTGTATGGGGCGGTCACACACATCTTCGAGCGTTCGCACATGGCCGCTTCACTGTCTTTTTTATTTTTTCCTTCTGTTGCTTTTTGGGGTTCGGGGCTGGTGAAAGAAGCGATAGCCCTTGCGGGGATATATTTTCTCGCTGGCATCTTCCTCAAATTCATCCATCGGCAGAAAACGAAATGGTTTGAATGGGCATTGTTGCTTGGAAGTTATTGGGTTGCCTGGAACCTGAAATATTATTGGGCCACACTGTTTGCTGCGGTGCTGCTCACGTATGCGATAGTAATTTTCTTAGGCAATAAGTTTCCGGCTTGCAACAAACACAAAACCCTTACCTGGCTTATTGTTTTTATTTTTTTATGTGGTGGTGCTAGTTTATCGCACCCTAATTTTTATCCGGGCCACTTTTTGGAAGTGCTCGTAGAAAATCACGGAGAGTTCATCAGGATTTCTGACGATAGCGGGCTCATCCATTTTTATGATTTTCATGCAAGCTGGTGGAGCGTGGCGCTCAATGCTCCGTGGGCTTTGTTTTCAGGATTGCTCCGTCCGTTTATTTGGGAGGCATCGGGAATGACCGCGTTCATGGCTGCGTTGGAGAATTTAATGATTGTGGTACTATTGGTTTCCGCTTTAGGCGGATATAAAAAACACAGCCCTCACTGGTTGCTCTTTTTTTCCCTGTTGGTTTATGTAGCTATGCTTTGCGTTTTCCTCGCACTATCAACTCCCAACTTTGGCACGCTCTCGCGCTACCGTGTGGGCTTTCTTCCTTTTTTTGTTTTTGTGATATCGTATCGCAATCCGTTGGTGGGGTATTTATCCGAAAGGGTTAAGATTCTTCAATCTTAAATCACAACAATCTTTACCTTTGCCCCCATGCAAAACCCCGTGATCATTTTTGGCGCAAACCATTTAGGCCGTGCCGCCAAAGAAATTTTTGAAACCAATGGCGTAGTGGTGTATGGCTTTTTGGATGACGATAAAAAACTTCACAACACCGAACTGGATGAAGTAACAGTGCTGGGCGATACTGATAATGATGGCTTCCTTAAACTGATCGGAAAAAAATGCGAAGCCTTTGTTGCTGCCGATGACAACAAACTGCGCACAGGCTTGGTGAAGATGTTGCAAGAGGTAAGGCATGTGCAACCTGTAAATGCTATTCACTCACAATCAGTCATTACAAAAAAAGCAATTATCGGTCACGGAAATTTTATCGACTTCGGTTCGTATCTCGCGCCCGGTTCAAAAATCGGAAGTCATTGTATTTTGCATGTTCGCACTACCATTGGTGTGGAGGCATCGCTAGGAGATTTTGTGCAAGTGGGGGCGGGGAGCACCATCAACGCAGGAGCAATTGTTGAAGATGAGGTTTTCATCGGATCGGGCGTAACCATTGTTTCCGGTGTTACCGTTGGCAAAGGTGCGCGCATAGGTGCAGGCTCGGTTGTGATTGGCACAGTAAAGGCAGGCGAGACTGTGTTTGGAAATCCCGCGAAGAAAATTTAATTGGATAGATACTGGATACTGGATTCTGGATTTTGGAAGGAGTAGGGCTTCGATCTACAATCCAAACATCCAGCCACCAGCATCAAGAATCCAGCTACCAGCATCCAACATCCAGTTACCAGCACCTAACATCCACCACCTCCCATGAAAATATCCGAAACCGATCTTATCTTAAACCCCGATGGCAGTGTCTATCATCTCAACTTGTTGCCCAAACATATTTCGGAAACGGTGATTGCCGTGGGCGACCCCAGCCGTGTGTACATGGTGAGCCAGCATTTTGACGAAGTGGAATTTGAAATGAACAAGCGCGAGTTTATAACGCACGTGGGCACATACAAAGGCAAGCGCATCACCGTTATCAGCACGGGCATTGGCACCGACAACGTGGAGATAGTCTTTGCCGAACTCGATGCCTTGGTGAACATCGATCTGAAAACGCGCGAACCAAAACCGAGAAAGAAGAAATTGAAGATCATCCGCATCGGAACATCGGGTGCCTTGCAAGAAGATATTCCCGTGGGCTCGCATCTGGTTTCTGATTATGCCGTGGGCCTCGACAACCTCATGAGCTTTTACGATTTGCCGATGGATGATTTTGAAATTGGATTGGCACATGACATCCAGAAAAAAACCGGTCTTACCTGTATGCCTTATGTAGTGCGCGGTTCTGAAACCCTTCGCGATCAAATTGGTTTCGATATGGTGAAAGGCAACACAGTAACGTGCCCGGGGTTTTATGCCCCGCAAGGAAGGGTGCTCCGGTTGCCAATCCGATATCCAACATTATTGGACGATTTGAATTATTATAGCAAAGGAGAATTTTGGCTCACCAACTTTGAAATGGAAACATCGGCTTACTATGCTTTGGGGCGAATGATGGGCCACGAAGTATTGAGCGCCAACGCGATTATCGCAAACCGGATAAAAGGAAAATTTTCAAAAGACCCGCACAAGATTGTAGAGGGCCTTGTCAAGAAAGTATTGGACAGGGTTTGATAGGTTACAGCCTTTATCTGGGCTTAATCAAACTATTTTTTGTCACTATCCTTTCGGGCAGTGACAAAAAATAATCTTCTATCCTTCATAGTCTTCGTAGTCTTTGCTTCTGATATCTTTAGCAACAGAAACTGATTTTGTATTACGGTAGCCCCATTCGAAAACTAATGGAAAAATTAAAAGTGTAAGTATGGTGGCGCTGATGAGACCACCGATCACCACAATGGCCAATGGCTTTTGCGTTTCAGAACCGATGCCGGTGGATATGGCAGCTGGCACCAAGCCAATGGCGGCCATAATGGCTGTCATTACTACAGGCCTTGTGCGTTCGGCAACTCCCCGTATCAACGCGCCTTGCATAGGCATTCCGTTTTGAAGGTTTTTCTTGAAAACTGAAATCAGGATTACCCCATTTTGAATACACAATCCGAAGAGCGCAATAAATCCGATGCCTGCCGAAATACTGAATATCGTACCGGTAATATGAAGGGCAAGAATGCCACCGATCATAGCGAAGGGTACGTTTATCAACACCAGGCCGGCATCTTTCACATTTCCAAATGCCACGAAGAGCAAAAAGAAAATGAGGATCAAACACACAGGCACAACTTCCGTCAATCTTTGCTGGGCTCTCACTTGATTTTCAAATTCCCCGCTCCAGGCCACGCTGTAGCCACGAGGTATAGATATTTGTGCATTCACTTTTTCCTGCGCTTCGGCAATGGTGCTTCCAAGATCGCGCTCGCGAATAGAGAACTTGATGGCGATGAAACGTTTATTATTGTCGCGGTAGATAAACGCGGGCCCTGTCACCGCTTTGATTTCCGAAATCTCTTTCAACGGCACTTTGTTGCCCTTCATGGAAGGTACTTTCAGTTCTTTAATTTCAATTTCCGATTTGCGATAGGCACCTTCGTAGCGCACGCGCACATCAAATTTTTTCTCCTGCTCAAAAAACTGGGTGGCCGTTTTTCCGCCTATTGCCATTTCAATAACGGTTTCAGCGTCTGCAATGGTTATGCCGTATGCGGCCATCTTTTTTTGGTTCAGGATAATACTGAGTTCTGGCTGCCCAATGTTGCGAAGGATGCCTAAATCTTTTACGCCTCTTACCGTTTTTAAAATGATGGCGATGGAATCGGCCTTCGAATTGAGTACTTCCAGATTGTCGCCAAATATTTTCACGGCCAAGGAAGCATTGATCCCGGCCACGGCCTCGGCCACATTGTCAATAATAGGTTGCGAATAATTATACACCACACCTGGATATTGCTTCAGCTTTTGATCCATCTCTTCGATCAACTGTTCTGTGCTGATGTCGCGTTCCCATTTCTTTTGTGGTTTTAGGTTTACCTGGCATTGCACATAAAAGAAACCCGAGGGATCGGTGCCATCGTTGGAGCGGCCTATCTGCGAAAGCACGGATTCCACTTCGTCAAACTCGTTTAGTTCTTCGCGGAATATTTTTACAAATTTTACTGTTTCGTTTATCGAACTGCTCATGGGAAGTTTGGCCTCTACCCACAGGGCACCTTCATTAAGGGTAGGCAAAAATTCGGATCCTAAAAACTTAAATGAAAAAACACTGGCCACGATAATCAACATGGCAGCCCAAAAACTTTTGTTCTTGTGATGAAGTGTAAACGAGAACCCGTTTGAAACAATTTTATTGAAAAAATTTACAACTGGATTATGTTTTTCCTTCACATTCTTATCAAAAAAGATACTGCACAAAACTGGCACCAGCGTGAGGGTGAACAATAAGGCACCGAGCAAAGCAAAGCCCAATGTGTAGGCAAGTGGTGAAAATAATTTTCCTTCTACTTTCTCAAACGAAAAAATGGGGACCAGACTGGTAATGATGATAAGTTTTGAAAAGAAGATGGCCTTGCCCAATTCTGAGCCTGCCTTTTTTACAAGGCCTAATTTTGAGAGCACGTTGTATTGCGGCATCCCAATTTCATGCGCGCGTGCAGCCAGCAGCACAAACAGTCCTTCCACCATCACCACGGCCCCATCAATGATGATCCCAAAATCAATCGCCCCCATCGATAGTAAGTTGGCCGACATGCCTTTCAGCTTCAAACACATAAATGCAAAGAGCAGCGACAACGGAATGATAATGGAAACGATGACCGTGCTGCGCCAGTCCAGCATAAAAATAAACACGACTATGGTTACAAATAAAATCCCTTCTACCAAGTTGCCGAGTACGGTTTCGCGGCAATAGTCCATGAGCTTGTCGCGATCATAGAAGGTGACCATCCTAATATCGGTGGGAAGGACTTTTTCATTGATCTCCGCGATCTTTGCCTTCACACGAGATAGCACCTGGGCAGGGTTTTCACCTTTGCGCATCACAATGATGCCTTCCACCACATCATCACTTTCATCCAAACCCACTTGCCCTACCTTGGGCAACGAGCCAACTTTAACGGAAGCAACATTCTTAACAAGGATGGGCACGTCCTCGATGGCTTCGATGAGAATGTTCTCAATGTCTTCAATGCTTTGCAAGAGGCCTATGCCACGCACCACATAAGCCTGACCATTTTTTTCAATCACATCGCCACCTACATTGATATTGCTTTTAGAGATTGCCTCATACACTTCCAATGGCGTGATGTCATATTTGGAAAGCAACAGCGGATTGACATTTACCTCAAACACTTTGCGGGCTCCACCGAACGAAACGATATCGGCTACGCCTGGCACGGCACGAAGTTGACGATCTATTACCCAATCTTGCCAGGCGAGCAACTCACTGGTATTGCGATCGCTCTTTAATGTATATCTGAAAATTTCTCCTGTGGGTCCGTAGGGTGGTT
>JANOQB010000609.1:0-5133 GCA_031422215.1 Cytophagales bacterium
AATCTTGTCACGTTCGGTCTCCGGCAAGAACATTTTCGACAACACGATGGCTGCAGGAGCATTCATGATTGAGGCGCTCAGCAAGTATGTGGCATACTTCGATTGCTCCACCGGGTCTCCCCCTCCGAGAAATGAAACGTAGGCGGCCAAGACGCTTCCAGCCAAGGTTGCCATTCCACCGACCATGACACAATGCAATTCCGACTGTGTCATGTTAGAGATAAACGGTCTAATCAACAATGGCGCTTCCGTTTGACCCATAAAAATATTCGCTGAAGCAGAAAGGCTTTCTGAACCGGAAAGCCGCATTGTTTTGGCCATCACCCAGGCAAATCCGTAGACTACTTTTTGCAGGATACCCAGGTAGTAGAGACCACTGGTGATTGCAGAGAAGAAGATTACAGTCGGCAACGCCTGAAAGACAAACAAGAACCCAAGGTTGTGCCTGACACCGGTAGTCCCATCACTGTTCTTGGCAAGGTCGCCGTATAAGAACTCGGCTCCTTTCTGCGCGAAGCTCAGAAATTTTACAAATTTCTCACTGATATAGATGAATGCCGTCTGAGCAAACTCAACTTTGCCAATGAGCAATCCAAAAAATAATTGAATGCAAACACCAATCAATACCAGACGCCAGTCTATTCCGCGCCGGTTGGCTGAAAATAGATAGGCAACAGCAAGGATAAAAAGCAGTCCCGCAAACCCTCTCAGGTATTCCATGTTACGGCAATATAAGGAAAGGATCTAATAGCAGAAGCAAAAAAAGGTCGTGTATTGCTTATCACAAAATGTACCGTAAAAGTTGACAATTGACAAACTAGCAATTGACAAAGGCTGTATACGTTGTCAATTGAGTTCTGTCAACCTTCAATTGACCACCAATCTGACAAATTGCGATTAACTCAAAATTAGTTTCTCTTATCTAGTTCATCACGGATCTTGGCAGCCCGTTCGTAATCTTCTTTATCAATTGCCACTTTCAGCAGCTCATTGAGTTTTTCAATGGAGTAACTCTTGTAGTCATCTCCTTTCTTCGATGACTCCTTCTTAACCTTTACTTTGGGCTCGGCTTTCGCATCCGGCTTTTCCTCCTTGTCTTCATCCTCTTCTTCATCCGTAAGTACGATCCCGGCTTCGGCCAAAATTGTCTCATAGGTAAAAATGGGTGCATCAAAGCGCAACCCAACGGCAATGGCGTCCGAGGGTCGGGCATCAACTTCAGATTTCTTCAATCCATCCGTGCACACAATCTTGGCAAAGAAGACACCTTCTTTCAGATCGGATATCAGAATCTCCTCAACATGGAAGTGAAATGAATTGGCAAAGGACTTAAATAGATCATGGGTCATGGGGCGATTGGGCACGATCTTTTCAATTTCGATCGCTATCGCCTGGGCCTCGAACATTCCGATGATAATCGGGAGTCTTCGGTTGCCCTCTGCCTCTCCCAATACCAAAGCGAATGAGCCGGTCTGGGACTGGCTCGATGAAAGGCCGAGAATCTCAAGCTTAATCTTTTTCAACGCCACACTGCTCTATCAGAATACGATATTATTAAATTTTGACCCTTTGCTGTGCAAAATAGGGAAATTATTTGGCCGCTTTCAGGGCACTTGTCAGTTTGGGGATAATATCAAAAGCGTCACCGACAATACCATAATCAGCTGCCTTGAAAAACGGAGCGTCGGCGTCCTTATTGATCACCACAATGCACTTGGAAGAGTTTACTCCCGCCAAATGTTGAATGGCCCCCGATATGCCAATAGCAATATACAACTGTGGAGCTACCTTCACGCCCGTCTGCCCAACGTGCTCGTGGTGTGGCCTCCACCCCATATCGGAAACAGGTTTGCTGCACCCTGTTGCCGCATGAAGTGTTTTTGCCAGTTCTTCCAGCAAACCCCAGTGCTCTGGTCCCTTCAAGCCTCTTCCACCGGACACCACTATTTCGGCTTCGGGAAGTAAAATATCCCCGGTAGCCTTTTCTGATGATAGTATGGTTGTGTTGAAATCATAGTCGCTAAGAGTTGGCGAATAGTTGACTACCTGTGCTGTGCCACCAACTTCTTTTAGCTCTGCGGCATTTTTGCGGATCACGATCACCTTCTTCTGGTTCTTCAATTCAACATGAGCAAATGCCTTGCCTGTGTAAATGCTGGTGCGGATGACAAACCCATTTGCGGTAGTGGGCAAATCAACCACATTGGATGCAAAGCTGGCCCCTGCTTTTACGGCCACCTTCGCCCCTACTGGTGTGCCCAACGATGAATTGGCGAGCACCAACACGTCCGCGTTTTCATCTTTCATAGCTTGAGCAAGCACCGAGGCATACACTTGGCTGATCCCCTTCTCCAATTTGGCATCGCTTGCATGCAATACCTTTTGGGCTCCATACTTTCCAAGCAATTGTATTTCTGTGCTCTCGGCTGGCCCCAACACGATGGCGGTAACAGGTTTGCCCATTGCCTGTGCATAACACACGGCCTCGAGCGATGATTTCCTGATTTTCCTTTCCGATGTTTCTATGAATACCAATGTGGACATAATCAATTTAGAGTTTTAAATTTTAAATCCTTACAACACCTTCGCTTCGGTTTTAAGTCGTGTTACCAACTCGGCCACGTTATCTGCCGAAATCATTTTCACTGCTCCCTTCGCTGGTGGAAGTTCAAATTTTTGAAGTGCTGCCAAAGGTGAAAACGCTGTTGCTTCCACAACTTTCAGAGGTTTTGTTCGAGCCGACATAATGCCGCGCATATTGGGTATCTTCCATTCGGCAATGGGCTCCTGGCAACCGGCCACCAAAGGTAACTTTGCCTCTACCTTCTCTTTGCCCCCTTCTATTTCACGGGTCATTTTTACGGTGGTACCTTCGATCTCGAGTTTCATTACGGGAGACACCGAGGGCAAGCCCAACAATTCGCCCACCATGGCATGCACCACTCCGCTATTATAGTCGATGGATTCCCTTCCCATCAAAATCAAGTCGTAACCTTTGGCACGCTCGGCAATTTGCGCAGCCACAAAAATCGAATCCGTTGGCTCGGCATTTACCCGGATGGCATCATCGGCACCAATGGCCAACGCCTTCCGTATGGTTGGCTCAGTTTCGGCAGTGCCTACATTAATTACAGTTACGGTAGTGCCCGGTGTGGCCTCTTTTATTTCAATAGCCCGCGCCAATGCATAGTCATCATAAGGGCCAATAATAAACTGGACTCCGGTGGTGTCGAACTTCGTATTGTTCTCTACGAAATTGATTTTTGAGGTTGTGTCTGGAACATGCGAAATACAAACCAATATCTTCATAACTGCTTAAACAAAATGGATGGCAAAAGTTTTACAAACCAAATTCAAATTGGGCTCAAGATAAAGGATAAAATGATAATTGTTGGCATTTTCCAATGTTGAAAAGTTGGGATTTGATTTAAGCTACTTGGCCAGGAGACGCCCCTACTATTCTGTTTTGGCTTACATTTGGCCTGTCTATTCTTGCCATTGCAAAGCGGATGAACCAACCACGTATAGATTTATTGAAGAAATTCATTTTGGAAGATCCAAGCGATCCATTCAACTACTATGCCCTGGCATTAGAGCATCTGCATACCGATCCGCTTAAAGCGGGAGAACTATTTGATAACCTGCTGAATGAACACCCCAACTACTTGCCCACCTATTACATGGCCGGAACATTTTTTGCCAGCCAAAAGATGGAGGCGAAAGGGCTTGGAATTTTAAAGAAAGGATTGCTTTTGGCAAAACTGCAGCAAAACTTTGCTACCGCGCGCGAATTGCTAGGCGCCATTCAGAATATGGATGAGTAGGGATCCAAGTTTATCTTTTAAATCCCATCTTTCACCGTGCGATAGATTCATTTCATCTAAAAAATTATTCAACCTTACACAATTTAGGTGATTTTCGTGCCCTGATCAAGTTGATCAGGCTAAACAAAAAAATATGAAAACAAAAGCAACATGGCTGGTAATCGCACTTGTAGCGACCGTGATGTCCTTGCAAACCGCACAAGCGCAACGGACAGACACAACCAGGAATTCTAAGGCATTGAAAGAAAGGCAGGAAAAAGCAGGTAAAGAAAAGGATGAGAAAGAGAAAGAACAAAAAGAGAAAGGCTTGAAAACCCCTGACCAAAAAGAAAAAGAAATAAAGGCCAGAAAAGAAGACGATGACGACAATGACAAGGATGATGATGATAAAAAAGATAAGGAAAACAAAAGGAGAGATGAAGACAAAAAAGAGGGCGATGGTAAGGGGAAAGGAAACGCATACGGTAAAAACAAATGCGATTTGAAAGGTAAGGATTTTGGCAAACAACGCTCAGAAGAAGCCAAGCAAAAAGGCAAGAAAAAGAAATAATTATTCATTAGACCATTAACCTAAATAAATTCTATGTTAAACAACCTGATCAACTTAGTAAAAGAGCATGCTGGCGATGCCATTATCAACAACCCGGCCATTGCCAACAAGCACAAAGACGCTGCCATTGAAACAACTGCTTCCAGCATCATGGAAGGGCTAAAAAGCCAATTAGGCAGTGGTGGAATATCCGGGCTCACGTCCATGTTTCAAGGTGGTGGTGTTGGTACAAATTCATCGCTTGTTCAAAATATCACCCAAGTGGTTATATCAAACCTTAGCAAGAAATTTGGCATCAGCAGTGAGGTAGCCAGTGGCATAGCCAAGTCATTGATTCCAACGGTTATGAACCAATTGGTGAAAAAAACAAACGACCCCAAAGACAGCAGCTTTGACCTACAAGGCGTAATAGGCGCAGTAAGTGGCGGTGGTGGTATCGGCTCATTGCTCGGAAAATTTTTTAAGTAATCATCATAGCATCTGACCAATTGATGGAAAGAATTAGCCTCGTCAAAGCGAGGCTATTTTTTTTAACCCACCAATAAGGCATAAAACTTAATATCCTTTTTTGCATAACCCATGCATACCGTTATATTTGCACCCTGTTTTTAATGGTCTGGTAGTTCAACTGGCTAGAATGTCCCGCTTTCAGGCGGGAAGGTCGCTGGGAAATAATTGTTTATTGAAATAGTTGCTTAAAATATTGGTCTGGTAGTTCAGCTGGTTAGAATGCCTGCCTGTCACGCAGGAGGTCGCGGG
>JANOQB010000610.1:0-6491 GCA_031422215.1 Cytophagales bacterium
GACTTGCCCACTCCATTTTTGCCCACCACACCAATCCGATCCTTCTTCTTAAAAACATAAGAGAAATTGTCAACCATGTTGGCGGCTCCATAACTTTTCGACACGTGATGAAGTTCCATCACCTTGCCCCCCTGCCGAGCCTCCTGCATATCCAACTCCAGTTTGTCGCGCTTAATATTCTGAGAGGCTTTGTCTTGTATTTCGTAAAATGCTTCGATGCGGTATTTGGCTTTTGTGCCCCGTGCCCGTGGCTGTTTGCGCATCCACTCCAACTCCTTCTTCATCAATTGCCGCGCCTTTCCCACCTCTGTCTTCAACATCTCTTCGCGCTCCGATTTCTTTTCCAAAAAGTAGGCGTAGTTACCATCATACCTATAAAGTTTTCCCCTGTCGAGTTCTATGATTTCATTTGCAACGTTATCGAGAAAGTAACGGTCGTGGGTAACCATCAGCAAAGTGATGAGTTGACCGGAGAGATAGGATTCCAGCCATTCAATCGCTTCCAGGTCGAGATGGTTGGTTGGCTCGTCCATAATAATCAGGTCAGGTTCCGACAAAAGCATTTGCGCCAGAAAAACCCGCTTGCGTTGCCCGCCTGATAGCTCGCTAAACTTCTGATCGAGGTCCACAATCCCCAACTTGCCGGTGATCGTCTGCACTTTGGCATCGTAATCCCAGGCTTTGTATTCTTCCATCAGTTCGAGCACATGTTGCATACGCTCGGGCGAAGTGTGTGGATCGTGAATGCAGACTTCATAGTCCTTCACCACCGAGGCAATCTTGTTGTTCTTATCAAAAATAATTTCTGTTACCGAAAGGTTTCCGTCCACATTGGGCTGCTGGGTAAGGTAGCCCAGCTTGATGCCATCGCGAATGCTTACCACACCGGAGTCTTGCGGGATTTGGCCTGTCAGGATTTTTAGCAGGGTGGATTTGCCAGTACCATTTTCGCCCACCAGGGCCATCTTATCACCTTGAGAAATTCCGAGTGTGAGGTCCTTAAAAAGCCAACGGTCGTTGAAGGATTTGGAGAGAGATTCTGCTGATAAATAGTTCACTATAAATAAAATTAGGCCGCAAGTTAATACACGGCTGGCAATCTTGAACCCCAGATACAGAGCTTTGCCCTATTATCTCAACCATTCTGAGATTTATGCACGTAAGGATCAAGTAAGATTCATTTTAATTTTATTACTTTAAGTGATTAATTAAGCTCTTATTGATTTCTTATGTCGGAAAATGATCAGGTCAAGGTTTTTGTAGTCGAGGACGACCCCGCCTATTCCAAATTTCTCAAGTACGTACTTAGCCTAAACCCCGACTTCGATACCGAGGTATTCAGCAACGGAAAAGATTGCATAGCCAACCTACATAAAAAACCTACGGTAATCACCCTTGATTATACCCTGCCCGACATGCCAGGGGAGAAAGTGCTCAAGTCTATCAGGGAGTTTGACCCGGACATTAGTGTGATCGTAGTATCGGCCCAGGAAAAAATCGGGACTGCCGTGGAACTCCTAAAGGGTGGGGCCTTTGATTATATCTCTAAAGATGAAGATGCCAAAGACCGGATTTTAAATTCCATCAAGAACGCGCGCAACAAGTCATCCTTGATCAAGGAGATAGGCAGGCTAAAGCAAGAGATCAACACAAAATATGAATTTGAGAAAAGCTTAATTGGATCGAGCCCGGCTTTAAAAAAAGTTTTTGAATTGCTGGAGAAGGCCGTTAAAACCCAGATCACGGTTTCGATCACAGGCGAAACGGGCACCGGAAAAGAGCTGATCGCAAAAGCAATCCATTTCAATTCAAAGAAAAAAAACAAACCCTTTGTGGCCGTCAATGTGGCCGCCATTCCGAGAGACCTCATCGAGAGCGAATTGTTTGGCCACGAAAAAGGATCCTTCACAGGTGCCCTGGGCAGGCGCATCGGAAAGTTTGAAGAGGCCGAAGGGGGCACCATTTTTTTGGACGAAATTGGCGAGATGGACTTGGGCCTGCAGTCGAAATTGCTGCGTGTGCTGCAGGAAAAAGAATTGACACGGATTGGGAGCAATCAAATTGTGAAGCTCGATGTGAGGGTAATTGTGGCCACCCACCGCAACCTGCACGAAGAAGTGAAAGCCGGAAAGTTTCGCGAAGATTTATTTTACAGGCTCTTGGGCTTGCCCATTTTGCTACCTCCACTTCGCGACCGCGGGCAGGACGTAATCATATTGGCCAAGCACTTTCTCGATCAGTTTGCCAAAGAAAATGATTACCCGAAATTTAAAATCTCTGGCGAAGCACAGGAAAGGCTTTTAAAATATCATTACCCAGGCAACGTGCGCGAACTGAAATCGGTGATGGAACTTGCCGCTGTGATGGCCGATGGTGGCGAGATATTAGCCAAAGACATTACCTTCAACACCATTTTGGACGAGGGAAATTTCCTTCTCAAAGAAATGACGCTGGAAGAATATACCTACCGCATCATACGCAGCTTCTTAAACAAATACGACAACAACGTGCTGGATGTAGCTGATAAATTAGAAATTGGCAAATCTTCTATTTATAGATATTTGAAAGAAATGGAAGCTGCAGGAATTTGAATTAATGAATCCATAAATGAAATCCCTTGCTGGATATGTAAAAAAAGGCCTCTTCTTCAAACCTGTGGTGGAAGATGGATCGGATATAATCTTCATCGTAAACTACGAGGGGCTTATCCTTTATTGCAATAACTCGGTGAAAGAATTGGGCCACAAACCTTCGGGCCTGATCGGGAAAAATTTTTTCGACTTCATTGAGCCTTCCATACAGCCCCACTTCAGAGATGAATTTAGAAAAAGCACCAGGAGGCGTTTCTCAGAGTCGGTTGAGTTTCAATTTCGATGCAAAGACAAATCCAACAAATTTTTGGAATTCAATTCCATCAACTTAAAACAAAAAGATGGATTGGAAGGATTGATCATGGACTGCCGCGACATTTCGCAACGAAAAAAGAATGAAGAAGAATTGGTGCGTGCGCAAAAGACGAAAGAATTGTTTTTGGCCAACATCAGCCACGAAATAAGAACACCCATCAATGGCATCGCAGGCATGGCCGATTTGCTAAGCCAGAATCCATCCTCCGAAGACCAGACTTTATATCTGAAGGCCATCAAGACCGCTGCCGAAAACCTGAAGGCCATTATAAACGACATACTCGACCTGGCATCGATCGAATCGGGAAAACTAAAATTTGAAAAGATCAATTTCAACTTGGATGAAACAGTCCATTCGCTCATGGACACGTTCAAATTGCAAGCGCAGGAAAAAGGAATCCAGCTAAAATATAGGATGGCCCCCTCAATTCCCAGCATATTGATGGGCGACCCCGTAAGGCTAAACCAGATTTTGATCAACCTCATCAGCAATGCACTGAAATTCACCCATCAGGGGTTCATCAATATTTCTGTTGACCTGCATGAAAAAAAAGACAAAGACTATCACTTGAAATTTGAAATCCAGGATACGGGCATTGGCATACCCAAGTCGAAGTTGAAAACCATATTCGACAGCTTTAGCCAGGCCGATGCAAGCGTAACCCGCAAATATGGTGGCACGGGCCTGGGGCTTACCATTGTGCGCCAGTTGGCCAACTTGCAAAACGGCTCTATCAAAGTAATGAGCACCGAAAACGAGGGGTCTATTTTTACCGTTGTTATTCCCTATAAAGCCGGTGTATTAGATACTACCTTACCTAAAAAGAGATCGGCATTCAGCAATAATATTCAATTGCATAACGCATCCATTCTGCTTGTTGAAGACAATGATATCAACCGGCTGTATGCAGGAAGCATTCTTAAAATGTGGGGCTGCCCTTACGATACTGCAGAGAATGGCGAGGTGGCCATTGAGAAATTGAAACATCACCATTTTGACCTGGTGCTCATGGACATACAGATGCCGGTGATGGATGGCTTTGAAGCTAC
Organism: Cytophagales bacterium; assembly: GCA_031422215.1. GTDB lineage: Bacteria > Bacteroidota > Bacteroidia > Cytophagales > Cyclobacteriaceae > ELB16-189. The sequence goes on from JANOQB010000610.1 coordinate 3,957, forward strand.
TAAAGCAATTAGAAAGTGGAACAATGAAAAGGGCAAGACCCCTATTGTTGCACTCACGGCAAACGCCACACAAAAAGATATCGACAAATGCATTTCCATTGGTATGGACGATTTTCTGACCAAGCCATTCACACAGGAAGAATTGCTAAAAACATTGAGCAGGCACCTGGCCAGCAAATTCCATTTCAAAAAATCAGAAGCCGTTGCTCAAGCGAGTTCCCCTCTCGACAAAAGCAACAAAATTGATTTTGCTTATCTGGAAAAAGTATCGGGGGGCAACAAAGATTTTATAAGTGATATGGCCGATGCCTTTATTCAATCCATGCCAGTCAACATTTTGGAATTGGAGAAGCAAACAAAGGCAGAAAATTGGGATGAAGTGGCCAGGGTTGCGCATAAGATCAAACCAAGCATAACCCTGATGGGCGTGCATCACCTGAAAGATAAAATCGTAAAGTTGGAAATAGAATCCAAAGCCAAAGAGAATCCATTTTTGATCACGGAACTTTCCAAAGAGATTGGAAGAGAACTTACCGATGCAGTCGAGTCACTTAAAATCCAAATCAAAACCTATTTGTAGCAACTCATTTCAAGATTGGAGCAACTCGTTGTGAAGCCACGATTTCTTCACCATCAATTCCTGTTTCGTTTCAACCATGTCAGGATCGGGCACACAGCAATCCACTGGGCAAACAGCCGCACACTGTGGCTCCTCGTGAAAACCCGTGCACTCGGTACATTTTCCGGAAACGATATAATAAAATTCATCCGACACAGGAGCCTGCACCGATTTGGCGTCAACCTTCGATCCATCTTCCATTTCAACTTCAGTGAGCGCAGTGCCACCGGCCCAATTCCACTCGCGGCCACCCTCGTAGATCGCAGTATTCGGACATTCCGGCTCGCACGCCCCACAGTTTATACACTCATCCGTTATCTTTATTGCCATCGTAATCAGTAATTAAGGGTTTGCCCCGTACTTTTGCCCACAAAAATAAGTCGGTTACGTCAACTCTCAAAACACGGCTGACCCACTAAAGGTTTACACCACATGAATTTAGAAGCCCGCATCCAAGCCTTTGCCCTGTTGGGCAAAAAAATACAAGGTCTTTCCTCTGGGGAAAAAGAAAAACTTTATGAAAAGGCTACACAGCTAAACCCCTGGTTTACTCCTGCTTCTATTGACTTATCTTTCAACGGCATCGCTCATTTGCTGAATGAAAAAAATCTCTCTGCCTGGGCAAGTGGTTACAATCTTTCAACAGAGAAAGAAAAAAAAGTAGGCGTTGCCATGGCGGGCAATATCCCGTTGGTGGGGTTTCATGATTACCTCTGCGTTCTCCTATCAGGCAATCAATTAGTGGCCAAGCTAAGTTCGCAGGATCCCTTTCTCTTAACTGAAATCCATTCGTGGCTCATTGATATTGAACCGCAGTTTGAAAATAAAACCCATTTCGAAGAGCGGTTGAAAAACGTTGATGCCATCATCGCTACCGGCAGCGACAATACCGCCCGTTATTTCGAATACTATTTTAGAAACTTGCCCCACATCATCCGGAAAAACAGATCTTCGTGTGCCATCCTTATGGGTGAAGAAAGTACGGATCACCTAATGGAGTTTGGCCAGGATGTGTTCAGTTATTTTGGATTGGGATGCCGTAACGTATCGAAGTTGTATGTGCCCGAAGGCTATGCGTTCGATACACTTTTGAAAACCTGGGAACCTTATAAAGCTATTGCCGACCACCATAAATACGCCAACAACTACTGGTATCAAAAATCAATCATGCTGATGGACCAGATTCCTTTTTTAGATAACGGCTTCGTGATACTTACGCAAAAAGAGCAATTGGTCTCCCCTATTTCCGTTGTCTATTACGAAACATATAAAGACCAGGCCAACCTGAAACAAAAACTCGAAATACAAAAAGATAAAATCCAATGCATGGTTTCGGCCAACGGCTGGTTTGAAGGAAGCGTGCCTTTCGGGAAAGCCCAAATGCCTGAACTGTGGGATTATGCAGATGGGATTGATACGATGAGGTTTTTGGGGGAATTGTAATAACCAATTTTTCTCCTTACGTGTTGCCTGGCAGTTCGATCATGTCCAAATCTTGATGTGAATTGACCAGATATGAAATATTTTGTTGGATCAATTTTTCAGCCAAGCAATGTCGCTCAACTGAAAGCCAACACGCACAACAAAAGGCTTTGGGTAGATGGGATCGCCTTGGGTATGCATGATATTGTAAATGGCAACTATGGTCATGTCAATCTTTTTATGAACGGATAGCTTGCGGCCTACACCAAGCAGTGCGGCAGGTTTCCAAATCCTTTTGGAAATACCCTCTTGAACTTTCACCCCTGGGGAGTTTTGTGCATACTCGCTATACGCAAAAAATGATTTGACCAAATCGTAGCTGACAAAAGCCTTATAGCCGAACACTTCTGGTGACAATGTGGCAATGGAATCTTTAAAGGTCTGGCGGTAGGTGCCGCCAATGCCCAACGTAAGGCGGCTGTTGAAACGATAGC
>JANOQB010000611.1:0-2956 GCA_031422215.1 Cytophagales bacterium
ATAGGCCCTCTTTGTTAAGACTTTTTGGCTCTTATATTGTAAAGGAATGATGATTGTTGATTGAACAGAAAGTTTGAAATTATATGAGAAGCAAAAGAATAGTGAGCAATGAAATAATTCAAAGCATTGATATTGCCAATACGTTTCAAGGTGGGGTAACGGAGCCGCAATTGAAACTTTCTCAACATCCGGAATTCCGCCAGATACAGTTGAGAATACCTGGGGTATCGGAAAAGGACATGCATGTGAAAATCAACAACAATCAATTGATTGTTTATTTTGAACGCAGGATTGTGTCGCTTGGCTCTAACATCTCCATTCCATACATCGTGTACAATAAGCAGATACCCTATTTTATTGATGAGAAAAATATACATGCACAGTACCATGATGGGGAATTGATTGTACAGTTGCCTTTTAACGAATTGACAAACGGGTATCAAAGAGAAGTTCCAATTGACGACTGACCTGAATAACCGAAGCTGTACAAGCCAGAACCCTAAAAGACGAAACTTACTCTTACTTCAAAAATCCCTGCCTGACAGCAGGCTTAGGGCAGGCATGAACATCCATCATTCTAAATTCAAATTTGAATATCGGATGATGAATAACGAAGTTTGAATGATGAAGTTGATGAGCGACTCCCGTTTTTGGATAAGTGTTGAGTTATTAGATAATAATCATTCTCTGGTTAAAATCTTTCCAACGTTTAAAATCCTCAAAGCCCCTTCACACTCATCCCACCGTCCACCAAAATATTTTGCCCGGTAATGTAGCTGGCTTTGTCCAATGCGAGAAAAGTTGCTACGCTGGCCACCTCTTCGGGCTGGCCAACGCGCCCCATAGGTGTGCGGGCAATTATTTTTTCCAACCGGTCGGGCTGATCGAGCACTGGTTTGGTGAGCGGTGTTTCTATATACCAAGGTGAGATTGCGTTTACACGGATGCGGTCGGCACTCCACTCGGCAGCCAGGTGCTTGGTGAATTGAATGATGGCCGCTTTGGTCATCCCGTAAGGTGGGCCGGTCATCACATCAAACAGGCCGGCTACGGAGGCAATGTTGATCACGCTGGCACCTTGCGACTTTTGAAGCAGGGGATAGCAAAGCCGCGTAAGTTCCATCATGCTGAATAAATTAGTTTCAAATAGCTGACGGTATTCTTCTTCGGTGTAGTCCACAAATTTTTTGCGCACGTTGGTGCCCACATTGTTTACTAAAATATCCAGCTTGCCCCAGTTCTCCGAAATTTTCTTCAAGAGTGATTTGCGCACGGTGGCATCAGTGAGATCACCTTCCAGCGTAAATAGATTGGCTGAATGTTTCAGTTTTCCCTGTATGGTTTTCGTGTTTCGCGCTACCACCAAAACCTCGGCACCAAATTCCAAAAATTCGCGGGTGATGGCCAAGCCAATTCCTTTTGTGCCTCCGGTTACCAATGCTTTTTTTCCTTGCAGTGTCCACATAGTTTTAAACGTTCAAATGGTTAACTCATATTTTTATTTGTTCCCAGCGTGTGATTAAATGAGCAAAAACCGAACGGGTATGTGAAATGATTGGCGGTAATTCGTTTTTAAAAGATGGAGCAGTAGTAAGCCACAAAAGCAACTACTAACTACTATCTACTGCCTACTTTTACAACTTAACATGCCCCCAGTTTTCGCCCGATTTTATACGGAAGATTTGCATGTCGCTCACACCAAATTTTTTGGCTATGGTTTTTAGTGTTGACTTTCCATCGAGCAACTTCTGTTTTATCTTTCTCACTTGGTCTTTATTGAGTTTTGCGTTCCCCAACCTCTCGATAGGATTGTTGCGCTGGTGCAAACTCGCTTGTTCGCGCGTGGCCCATTTCAAATTTTTATAGTGATTGTCGTCTTTCTTAAAGTTGTGATGTATCACGAACTTGTGCTGCTTAGAGGGTTGGTTCAAAAAGAATTTTGCCACCAGCCGGTGGATCAAAAAACTCTTTTTCTCTTGGCCGGAGGATACGGAGATGCCGGGATACCCCGAGATTGTGCCGGGCCGCAGAAAGTGCCCATTCTTGGGTTTGTCGGTAAAGCTGATGACCCGGCCCTGGTTGGTTATGGCATAACGGTTACCATTGGGCGATTTTTTGATCGGTATGATTTCGATCCGCTCGCCTGCAATTAGTTTTAATTTTTTATTGGTTGTCATAATGTTTATAGGTTTTCTTTTCGTTCCACTAACAAATACCAGTTGTTCTCGATGGGCAAGTAGCCTTGCTCGTAGCAATAATAGTAAATCGCGCCCTCTTTTGTTTTATAAATATTGGTAAAATAATTAAAGTCAAAACCTTTTTGCATCAATTTTTCGCGGCTCATCTTGGTTTTTCCGGTGGGGTTTGCCTCCATCAATATGCGCCTGTTTTTGCGCAAGGTGTTGTTCACGTTGCGCATCAAATTGGTTTCGTTGCTGTTCAGTTTGTTATTGTAGGCAACGCGGCACTGATCCGAACAAAACTTTTTGTCGGCCCGGCCGATGATTTTCTCACCACACTCTAAACACGTTTTTTCTTCAGCTTTGGGCATGGGGTATTATATTTGGTTTAGGTGATAATTATTTGACGCTGTTTTTCTCGTTCATGATTCAAATTGTTGTGAGGCGTTGGTTGGTTGTCGGCTGTGTCCTGTCATGATATAGCATTATTTCATCTTTCATATCAGTTTCAAAATTGAGTTTAAAATATTGCTTACCGAGTTTTTATCCATTTTAGAAAAGGCAAACCATTTTTTGCCTAAGTCTTTTAATGATGCACCCAAATGATACACTTCGGCTTGGTCAATTATCAAAAAGCGGTCGTGGCTTTGGGTAAATGTTTTTACCTCAAAGTTTTCGTATTGGGCAGTGGCTTTTTTTACATCTAAACTAAGCTGTGTGCTTATGTGTTTGGTAAGCAATAGTACGGTTACTCCTTTTTTCTTTTTGGCTAAATG
>JANOQB010000612.1:0-1692 GCA_031422215.1 Cytophagales bacterium
GGGATTTTTTTCCGGCCTAAGTCATTGAGCTTATCAGCGAAGTCTTTCAGGTGCATGCACGATCAGGGGATGTTCATGTATTTATGCACTTGCAAAGAAATCTTCCATCGGGGGTTGCTTTTTACATATTCAATGATCAAGGGTAGTATCTCTTTTTCCTTCGACCACTCTGGTTGCAAAAACAATTCACAATCGGGGCCTACTTTTTCTGCGAAATCTTCGGCCCACTCAAAATCACTTTTGTGAAAGATCACCACTTTCAATTCATCGGCTTTTGCCGGAACGGAAGGATGTGGTGGCATAAATTTTTTAGGCGAAAAACAAACCCAATCCCAGTGGCCTGTAAGTTGGTAAGCCCCCGAAGTTTCGATGTGAGTATTTAGCCCCACGCGCTTTAACTCTGCTGTAAGCGATTGGAGGTTGTGCATGGCGGGCTCGCCACCGGTAACAACTGCTATTTTGCTTCCACTCGTTTTAGCCTTCTCTGCAATTTCTTTTACATCAACTTTGGCATGGGCATTCACATCCCACGAATCTTTTACATCGCACCATACGCAACGCACTTCGCATCCGCCCAAGCGGATAAAATACGCGGCACTTCCCTGATAAAAACCTTCACCCTGAATGGTATAAAAGTCCTCCATCAACGGAAGTGAATTCAAAATTTCTGATTTCAAATTCAAGATGCTAAGGGTTTCTGAGTTCGGTAGCTCGCAGCGTGTTCAACAAAAGCGAGGCGATGGTCATGGGACCAACGCCACCCGGCACGGGAGTGATGAACGAAGTTTTTGGTGCCACTTCTTTAAAGTCAACATCACCTTTAAGTGCATATCCATTTTTGAATTGCGGGCCTTCCACACGGGTGGTGCCCACATCAATTACCACGGCACCTTCCTTCACCATGTTGGCAGTGATGAAGCCCGGCTTGCCAACGGCCACCACCAAAATATCGGCCTGGCGCGTGAACATAGAAATATCTTTTGTGTACTTATGACAAATGGTAACGGTAGCTTTTCCTTCCTCCACCAACATCATACTTAATGGCGCGCCCACCAGCCGGCTGGCACCAACCACTACACAATTTTTTCCTTCGGTGGCGATGTTATAACGTTTCAACAATTCCATCACGCCAAACGGAGTGGCCGGAAGCAACAACGGATTTTTTGAAATAATGCTTCCAAAATTGCGATTGGTAAACCCATCCACATCTTTGTCGGGCCTTATCTTTTCGGTTATCCGTTCCACAGAAATATTTTGGGGCAAGGGCAGTTGCACTATAAAGCCATCTACGTCTTCATCGCGGTTCACCTGGTCGATGTGCTTCATCAATTTGTCTTCGCTGATGGTATCGGCAAAGCGGAGCATGGAATAATGAAAGCCAACTTCTTTGCAGGCCTTTACTTTGTGGTCCACATAGGTTTGGCTTGCTCCGTCATCACCAACAAGGATGATGGCAAGGTGTGGAATTTTTTTTCCGGCCAGCTTGCGAATGGCAACCTTGTCGGAAATTTCTTTCTTTATCTCTTGTGATACCTTGCGGCCATCGATCAACGTGAACAGTTTTTGATCTACCTCCTCCATTTTTTTAGATTGAAATTTTATTTTGTGCCCTTGTTTCCCGCTTTCCTTTTAGCCTGATTTGCCTTAGTGCTATGTTGTATCCTTTGACTTAATCAGGTGTGCCATTGTCTT
>JANOQB010000613.1:0-1800 GCA_031422215.1 Cytophagales bacterium
GTTGTGGCAATGGAAAATCATTTCCGTTTATAGCACCCTTGTTCAAGCGCGTACTTGCCGTTGACATCTCTCAAGAGTTGTTGGATCAGGCCAAAACAAGACCGTTCAAAAATATTTCCTTTCGGCAGATGGACCTCACCGAGAAAAAAATAAAACTCCCCACCTCGGATTTTGCTTTTTGCTGTAATGTGATCATGCTTCCCGAAAAAAAAAAGAACCATGCCATGCTTGCCAATATGCATAGAGCATTAAAACCCGGTGGTGCTGCATTGATAGTACTTCCTTCCATGGATTCAGCTTTGTTTTCGTCATGGCGGCTAATCGACTTATATGAGCGGGAAGGTATAAAACCGCAGGACATACCCGCTTCGGAGTTTCATTATTTCAAAGGCAACAAACGCGACATCCTGCAGGGCATTGTGCACATAGACGGAGTGCCCACAAAACATTATTCACGATCGGAGATAGAAGTGATCTTTGAAGAAGCAGGATTTTCTGTTACCGTTATCGACAAGATCGAATATGATTGGAACACCGAGCTTTCATCGCCTCCTTCATGGCTCAAAGGCCCATATCCGTGGGACTGGCTGGTGGAGTGCAAACGGGGTGTATAATAGGGATATTATTATTAGCTTGCTTTAAAATAAAACAAGATTGAAATGATAAACTGGCGAGTGGGCTAATCGAATTACGATTGATATTGAAAAGTGTGGTGGCCGGCCTTGCATCAGAGGAATGAGAATAAGGGTGAAAGACATACTGGATCCCTTATCATCAGGCCTTACGAGTGAGCAAGTTTTGGAGGAACTGCCAGACCTGGAAGCTGCCGATATCGAAGCTGAATTAAAATATGCCAGCCATCAACTTGATCGCCCCGTAATAGCTGTCTAAATGCAACTGTGGATTGATGCTCAGCTTTCACCATCTCTTTCCTCTCTTAGATTCGCGTTCTCAAAAACTAAACTTTTATCATGAAGCCTTTCAACTTTCCAAACTGTAAATCCTTATTTTTGATTGATGTCCTTTTTACGATCAGCCTCATGCAGGCCTGCGATTCAGAACCACCTACTGACCTTGCCAAAGCGGATATGATCCCAAAACCAGTTTCAGTTGTTTCTACTGGCAAAGGTTTTTCGTTGTTGGCCAATTCAATCATTTATGTAGAGGGCGAAAGCAAAGAATTGACCGAGGTTGCAAATTACCTTTCGGCAGCGTTGAGCAACGTTACAGGATTTACAAATAAAGTAGAATCGATAAGTGGAACTCCTGACAATGGAAATTTTTACCTTGTTGCTGCCGGTGCCGATGAGCAGTTAGGTACGGAAGGGTATGAACTTATCATCACCGAAGACTTAGTGACCATCAAGGCCAATAAGCCAGAAGGAGTTTTTCGTGGTGTGCAAACCTTGATGCAAATCATTCCTGTAGCCGAGGAGAAATCCGGAAATCCTCAAACAAATACTTGGCGCTTGGCCACGGGCACCATCCGCGATTATCCATTGTACGCATGGCGCGGCTCTATGCTGGATGTAGGCCGCCATTTTTTTAATGTGGACGATGTGAAGCGGTACATTGATTTGATCAGCTACTATAAAATGAACATGCTGCATTTAGGATTGACCAACGATCAAGGTTGGCGCATCGAGATCAAATCGTGGCCCAACTTGGCTTTGCACGGAGGAAGCACACAAGTGGGTGGTGGCAAAGGCGGCTATTACACGCAAGAGCATTACAAAGATATTGTTGCTTATGCGGCAAGCAGGTATATCACCATCGTTCCCGAAATAGATTTACCAGGCC
>JANOQB010000614.1:0-11285 GCA_031422215.1 Cytophagales bacterium
GGGTGATGAGGGTGAGGTAGTGTTTTTCTATGGACGATTGTCATCACATTAATTTAAATGAGTGCAGGTGTCATCAAAAAATTCACTTGTCATTAAGCACCACCCCTCAATTAACCAACACTTCATCCACCAACAGCAGGGCGGGCTTGTCTTTATTCTTATGCCAACCCGGAAGTTTCATTACGGGCTTGGCTATTATTTTTAAGAAAGAAATTTTTTGCTGCGGCATGATGCATTCAATCAACTGAATGAATGGCTTTCTATAATCTTTGGGATGTTCTGGTTTCATTCGGGTTATCAATTTTAGCTGCGTGGGTGACGGCCCTCCCCAAATTTCAATGGTGGCCGGGGGAAAAATAGATGTCTCTGTTTCAATGAGGGTATTGAGCGCGATGGATGAAATCATCCTCGGTGTTTTAAACTCAAGCAACAGTTCCATGTCATTTTTATTGAACCCTGCCCAATTGTTGGCCCAAGCCGGACTGTTGGCATTGAACGTTCCAAGCTGATGGTCGAAAAATGTTTTCGCACCATTGGCGGGGTGAACCCGATTGAGCCGCGAGAGCAACCTGATACTGTCGGGCTTATGGAAACTGCGATAAACATTTAATGTGACCACATCGCTGTGCAACCATCCTAACTTGTAAGCGCGGGTTTTGATGGCCGTGCTTTTTTTCAAAACAGTATTGTTATTGAAAACTTGAGAAGTGCTGTCAGGCTCGCTGCCATTGGTGGTGAAGTGGATGTTTACATCGCGCACGGGATGAAACAATTGCAATTGAATGGAATCGTCAAACACTGCGGACTTATGTTTCAATCGCGGAGGGTTGAGCTTTATCAAATTGAGGGCATCATCTTTCGATATGCCAAGAAACTGAACGTTTTCATTGTCGGTCTGCAATTGCATCAGCTCGTCAGGCGTCAGTCCGGTTTTCCAAAGCGCAACGGTGTTGAGGTTTTTAAAATCAGGAATGTATTTTTTCAAATCCTGATAATTGACCTTAGTTCCTGAAAGCGATAAACTTTTCAACTTTGTCAGTGCCGTGAGTATGGCCAATCCTTCACCAGAAATATCCGTAAAGTTTAAATTTAGTCTTCGCAGGTTTTCAAATTCCGTCACACGTTTCAAATCAATTTGAGTGATGGGCATTTTGCTTAGCTCCAAGGAAACAATCTGAACCTTCACGTCCAATAATTCATTCAATGTTTCCGCAGAAAAATTTTCTTTGCTATAAATATTCACCGACAAGGCCGGAGAATTTTTTGCCACGGGCGACACAACCCGGTAATCGGTATTCAGCATTTCAACCGTCTCGGCATCTGCAGCATCAAAATCAAATGGCTCATCCCCTGTTTCATTTGAATTGAGAAAAGCGATTGCACGAAGCCTCAAAGAATCATTTTGCGGCAACGTAATTATCCGTTGATTAAACTTGACATTGGCTTTTATCCACCCATGCAACAACTCCTTCTCTTCGTGAGTGAGTTGCGTATTGCCCGATGGCGGCATGTGCTTCTTATTTTCTGGTTGAAGGTGGATACGTTTCATCAACAAACTATTTTCAGGATTGCCCGCAACAAACAACTTACCCGATTTTCCTCCCTTCCAAATAAATACAGAATCGGTAAGCACCAATTTTCCTTTTAGCTTGTCGGGGTTATGACAGCCTATGCACTTGCTTTCCAATATCGGTTTTATCAAATGGTCAAACACCTTGGCTTGTTCGATGGGAACTGCCTCGGGAGTATCATCCACAATCGGTTTCCAAATGAAACTCTCACCGTGTGTTAAGGTGGCGCCAAAATGGCCGGTGAGGATAAGGCAAACGGTAATAACAAGCGCGCCCGATTTGGCAATGGCTGTATCATATCGCTTGGAATTTTTTCGCATAGCAAAAACAAGGGAACCGAAAAAGAAAACACTCACGCCCCACCATTTGTGCCACCACAAAACTTCGGGGCCATATCCACCTTCTTTGGATAAGAACAAGCCCATGACTACGGTAACACCCGCAGCAATCACGCCCACCAGAAATAACGTGGAATTGAAGTTTTTATAGAATGGTTGATTTTTATTTTCTGTTTTGAATGGAACAAATTCCATCACCATAGAAATCAACAAGAGCGCAATCGGAAAATGAAGGAGCAACACATGCATCCGGCCAATGGGTTGCAACCAGAGTGGAATTTGAAGTTCGCTTTCAAACACTAAAATAAATAGGACGAAAAAATTTAAGGCAAATAAAAAATTTCCGACATAAACATAGGGGCGGCCTTTCATGAAATCCTAAACCAAAATATCTTTTATAACCTTTCCTTCCACATCCGTTAAGCGGTAGCGCCTGCCCAAATGTTTGAACACCAACCGCTCGTGGTCAAGGCCAAGCTGATGCAACACCGTGGCATGAAAATCATGAACGTGCACGGGGTCTTTCACCACATTATATCCAAACTCATCCGTCTCTCCGTAAACAATGCCGGGCTCCACGCCACCGCCTGCCATCCAAATACTAAAGCAACGCGGATGATGGTCGCGGCCATAATTATCCTTTGTTAATTTTCCCTGGCTGTAGTTGGTGCGCCCAAACTCCCCGCCCCAAATCACAAGCGTTTCGTCCAACAACCCACGCTGTTTCAAATCGGTTACCAATGCTGCCGAAGCCTGGTCCACATCTTTAGCTTGCTTGGTGATTTCATAAGGCAAGTCGCCATGTTGGTCCCACCCTTGATGATAGAGTTGAACAAAGCGCACACCGTTCTCCGAAAGTTTTCGTGCCAGCAATGCGTTGGCCGCAAAAGTCCCTGGCACCAAACAATCGGGGCCATACAATTTTATAATGTCATCGGGTTCTTGCGATACGTCCATCACCTCGGGCACCGATGTTTGCATGCGATAAGCCATTTCGTATTGCTGGATTTTTGCGGTTATCTCTGGGTCGCCAAATTCTTGATACGAAAGTTGATTGAGTGACGAAACATGGTCCAACATCCGCCTCCTGTTTTCGCGGTCCATGCCTTTGGGATCTTTGAGAAACAGAACAGGATTTTCCCCATTGCTAAATTGAACACCTTGATGGATGGAATCCAAAAATCCATTCGACCAAAGTTTAGTATAAACCCCTTGTCCGTTTCCAATGCCGCGCGAAAGCAAAACTGTGAACGCGGGAAGGTTTTTATTTTCACTTCCAAGTCCATAGCTCAGCCACGAACCCATAGATGGTCTGTTGCCTTGCTGTGCACCCGTCTGCAAAAAAGTTAAAGCGGGGTCGTGGTTGATGGCCTCGGTAAACATGGAGCGCACGATACAAATGTCGTCCACAATTTTTGATGTGTAGGGAAACAAATCGCTAATCCACGCGCGCGACTCACCGTATTGTTTAAAATCCACAAACGAACCTGCCAACGGAAAAGTAGTTTGCGAGGCAGTCATGCCCGTCAGGCGCTGCCCCATTCTAATTGATGCAGGAAGTTCCTGCCCGTTCATCTCCCTCAGTTTGGGTTTGTAGTCGAATGACTCCAACTGCGAAGGCGCACCATTTTGAAATAAATAAATTACCCGCTTTGCTTTGGGTGCGAAATGGGGAACACCCGGTGTGAAGTCGTGATCTTGATTTTTTCCATTGCCAAAAAGCCCGGGCACCAACAACGAACCCAAAGCCATGCTGCCCAAGCCCAAACTTGCTTTCGACAAGAAACGTCTGCGGTTGATGTTGAGGCCGTGTTCCAATAAGCCCTCTTTCATTTCAAAAAATGTTTTAAAGTTCCTATGATGTTAAACAAAACGTGCGCTGGTGCAAGAAAATTTATTCCTCACAAATCCCTGTCCTTGGATCACCTCTCCGTGGTTCGTGTCCTCACGAACCAATAATTTTAATTACTACCTCATTATCGCTTCCTCCAAATTATAAATCGAGCTCACCACCTGCATCATCGCGGCCAAATTTATTGGATCTATTTTTTGGGGGATTGGATATTCCCCCACATCCAATAAACTGTTAGCTGCCGTGGAAGAAATGTTTTTTAGTTCGCCATCAAAATAATTCTGCAACATCGCGATTTCTTTTTCGCGTGGCATGCGGCAAATAATCAACCGGAAGGCTTTTATGATTTTTTCTTGTGCGTTGCTTTCTTCCTCCAACAATTTGGCGGCAAGCACTCTTGAAGCTTCCAGCACGGCCGGGTCGTTCATCATCTGCAATGCCTGCAAGGGAGTGTTGGTGCGCAACCGTTTTACTTCGCATTGGTCGCGGTTGCTGGCATCGAAAATTCCCATGGTAGGCGGAGGAACGGTACGCTTCACAAAAGTATAAAGCCCTCTGCGATACAGGTCGTTGCCGTGGTCTTGTTTATACACCGATAAAATCCCGCGCCCGGATGTGGCACCTTCCCACAAACCTTCGGGCTGATATGGTTTTACACTGGGGCCTCCGATAGTTTTTGTGAGCAAGCCGCTGGAGGCCAACACCAAATCGCGGATGAACTCTGCGTGAATGTGATAGCGTGAAGCGCGCGCCAAATAAATATTGTCGGGGTCGGACTTTAATTTTTCTTCCGTTATCACAGCCGATTGACGATACGTGGCCGAAGTCACCAATTGCTTCACCAATCTTTTTATGTCCCAACCATGCGCCATGAAATCCACCGCAAGCCAATCTAACAAGGCCGGGTGCGATGGCAACTCACCTTGCATCCCAAAATCGCCCGAAGTTTTCACCAATCCTTTTCCAAAAAATTCCTGCCACATAAGATTTACAAAAACCCGTGCTGTTAACGGATTTCGTTTATTAAACAACCACTGAGTTAATCCCAACCTGTTTTTTGGATATTCATCATCGAAAGGCAAAATGGACGCGGGAGTGCCTGCGGTAACTTCTTCACCGGGGGCATCATAATTTCCGCGCTTGAGCAAATAGGTTTTCCGCAGCGTGTCCAACTCGCCCATAATCGAAACAATCAATTGGTTTGTGTCCCTTTTATTTATGAATGAGAGAATGCCTTTCAAATCCTCTTTCGTGATTTCCATCAATGGTTTTTTCGCATAGGTTTCGGGCCCACCCACCACCGACTCAATGCCAAACTCATTTACATTGTTGAAGAACGCATACAGCCGATAATAATCTTTCTGCGAAAACGGGTCGTATTTATGATCGTGGCAATGGGCACATTCGATGGTAACTCCCATCAACGCTTTGCCCAGCAAATCCGTGCGGTCGGTTACATACATGGAGCGGTATTCTTCAGGAATAATGCCGCCCTCTTCGGTGATTTTATGATTGCGGTTGAAACCCGTGGCGAGGAGCTGTTCTTTGTTCGCATCGGGAAGGAGGTCGCCCGCCAACTGCCAAGTGATGAAATCTTGATAAGAAATATTTTGATTGAAGGCTTTGATCACCCAATCGCGCCACGGCCATTGTGTGCGATAGCTATCATCTTGAAATCCATGCGAGTCGGCAAAACGGGAGACGTCCATCCAATGCACGGCCATTTTTTCTCCGTACGCTGGGTGTTGCAATAATTCATCAACTATTTTTTCGAAAGCGTCCTTGCTATCATCGGCCACAAACCTGTCCATCATTTCGAGCAATGGCGGCAAGCCTACCAAATCAAAGCATACCCGTTTTAATAAGCGCTCTTTGTCGGCTTCTTCGTTGGGTTCAAGCTCATGCTGTTCCTGTTGAAGCAAAATGAAATAGTCAATCTCATTTTTTGGCCACGCTTTATTTTCAACGGGGGGCAGGCCTCGGTCTTCGGGCGCAATGAATGACCAATGCCGCTCGTACTTGGCTCCTTGCTCTATCCATTTTTTTATAAGCTTGATTTCGCGAGGTGCCAACGTCAACTTGGAGTTTACAGGCGGCATTTGCAAAGCGGTATCTTGAGATGATATGCGCAAAAACACCTGCGAAAGTTCGGGCTTGCCAGGCACGATGGCATGCCAGGATGGATTTTCGTCCAACACTTTATAGGCTTCCTCGGCTACATCCAACCGTAACCCAACTTGCCTTTTGTTGGCATCGGGGCCGTGGCATTTAAAACATTTATCAGAAAGGATTGGCCGGATATCAAAATTGTAGCTGATGGAATCGGGAATGGCGACTTCATACGCTTGGTTATCCCCACGTTGATCACAAGATTGAAAAATCTGTTGGGAAAAGAGAAGTGCTGCGAAATATAAATAGAGTATGCGTTTACGCATTTTACTGTTGGTGTTTCATCACAAGTTATTGTTTACGGCAGATATAAACAACGAGAAGATTTATTTTGGATTGGATAGGTTAAGCCTATGGGATGAAATTTAGATTGATTTATAAATTGGTGTATTGGTACACGAACCGAGACAGTAGCTGCGAGGTTCGGGTTGATCTCGAAGCTTTAAAGTATATTGGCGAAAAAAAACTAAACGACCAATGATCAACAAGAAAATCCTCATCATCACGGGCGATGCCGGTGAAAGTTATGAAACACTGTATGCCATGCACCGCCTGCAAGAGGCCGGCTATCAAACGGTGATCGCCTCAACTTCTGTAAAACTTATGAACCTTGTCATCCACGAATTTGAGCCAGGGTGGGACACCTACAAAGAAAGCAAAGGTTACCGGGTTGAATCGGATATAACCTTTGATGAAGTAAACACCCATGAGTACGAAGCGGTCTTATTGATCGGAGGCCGTGCTCCAGAATATTTAAGGAACAATTCAAAAGTAATCCAGATCGTGCAGCAATTCAGCGAGGGCGGCAAATACATTTTCGCCATTTGCCACGGCATACAGATATTGGTAACGGCCGGCTTGGTCAACAAAAAGAGGATCACGTGTTATGAGCATGTGAAGTTTGAAGTGGAAAGTTGTGGAGGCATTTATGTTTCGACAGACCAAGCTGTGCGCGATGGCAGGATCGTAACCGGACAAACATGGCAGTCGCACCCGGAGTTTTACAGGCTCGTGTTTGATTGTCTGAATGAAGCGGTGTGAGCAGTTACATTCACACGAAACTCATAAAAATTTTCTTTAGATTTACCCCTTGTCATCGCTTATCAACATGAAAAAAATCCAGATCATACCATTTGAAAACAAGAAGGACGCACAGATTGAACAGGACATGAAAATGACGTATGCCGAACGATGGGTGCGAATGTGGGAGTTGATAGAATTGAGCATCGCCTTTTCACCAACAAAAAAATTGAAAGTGTTTGATGCAGACGATAAGTTCATTACCCTCAAACGGATAAAATGATTTCACTTAAGGAAGCGACTGATTTTCTTTCCTTGCTTAACAAAAACATGTTCAGTATATAATCATAGGCGGTGTGGCTGTCAATGTTCATGGATTCACACGCGCCAGGTGATCTTGATATTTGGTACAATCCCAGTAAGGAAAATTTTCATAGGTTTCTTACCACGATAAAAACTTTTGGCTTTGATGTTGCCCCAATTGAAAAATTAGAAAACTATGACCTGAAAGGTTTTATCCGTCTTCCGATGGAATCTTTTTATTTGGAAATGCTTGCGATAATAGATGGAAAATTAAACTTCGATGAGACTTACAAAAAAGCAATCCAATTTAATTTTGAAGGCATTCTTGTACCTGTAATCGGCTACGATGATCTCATCCAAAATAAAATAATGTCGTGCAGGGCAAAGGACTTAGAAGACATAGCCCAGTTGGAAAGGAGGAAAAAAAGGAAAGGATAGTTTCTTCCAATATCTGAATCCAAATCAGTGGGTTACCAGTTTTGCGAGGTATTCTTTAATCTAATATTTACCGCACTCTTCGGTATATCTCATCGCTTCACCAACCGTTAGCACGAGCAAACATGATACATTATGTTTGCGCTCGTACTTGCTCTTATCGGTTCTTTGATCACACCTACTACGGAGGAATTATCCGGGTATAATTTCAACGAAGAGAAAGAAGTCACAACCATAAAATTCCGTACTTACAAAAACCTCATCATCATTCCCGCCCGGTTAAATGATACTATACAACTCAGTTTGATCCTGGACACCGGCACGCGATCTTTGATATTGTTTGAAAGAAAATGCGGCAAGATTGGAAACCTGTACCGCGACCGTAAGATAAGGATCCATGGAAGAGGGTCTATGAACCTGGCCGATGCAGGCTTTTCCTTTCCCAACAAAATAACAATTGGCGACATAACCGGAATAGGCGTAGGTGCAGCGGTGCTCAAAGAAAGCGAACTTTCCAGGGCCATGCCCCAAGTTGACGGCATCATCGGCTACGAACTTTTTGTCCGCTTCTGTATTCAAATTGACTATGCGGCCCAAACAATCACATTGCATAACAGAGTCCCTGAAAATACTTTGCAGTCGTTTCGCTCCTTGAGGTTCACGTTGGTTGATCAGCACCCGATAATAAATTCAGTAATTCAAACTTCGCGCAAGAAAAAAATTACTGTGAGCACGCTGATCGACACGGGTTCTTCCATGGGGCTCATGGTTTTCACTAACCAAAAAGAAAATTTTCAAATACAGGATGTAGAGATGGAGATAGGCACTGGCCTTGCTGGCCGGGTAACTGGGTTCTTGGTGGGAATTCCCTCTTGCCAACTTGGTGACCTTAAAATTTTCCCGGAGAACAGTAAGTTGGTGGTTACCGGGGGCAACCCAGAAGACAAACTATTTAAAGTTTCTGCTTCCTTGGGCGGAGGCTTTCTTAAAGATTATGTGGTGATGTTCAGCTATGCAACTTCGCAGTTGTTCATAAAAAACAAACGGGACATTTGAACAACGTAAAGATTGTGACGATTGCTTAACCTCATCGTAACTTTATCATAATCCGAAATTTTTTGGGAGACAGAAACCTGACAGGTGCGTAAGTACACCTGCAAAAAAATCAGGAGAGCCAAGCTACACCGCGTGCAACTTTTTCTTCCTCTCCTGGCGCAACGCCTGACGGATTTCCTTCAAGGCTTCCTTTTTAAAAGCCTTCTGATGATCCGCTTGGAAAGGTTGGTTGAGAATGCCTTTGATATATAAAAGCACCTCTTCCATTTGCACCTTGTCCATGGCATCTAAGCTTTGTAAAATTGCCAGTTTGGGTGATTGTAACATACAATTAGTGGTTGTTGTTACTGGCAATAACGTTAATAAGGAGGCACAAGTTCAAGGGCAACGGTGATGGTTAACAAAAAGGTAAAATGGGAGTAATGATGTGATCGCTCAAAAAATAAAATATGACATCAGGAAAATGATGATCAATAGGATGGCCAGCCATTTTACCCAGGGGCTGTGACGTGAAAATTCATATCCGCAAATAGGGCATTCCTTGCTTTGGTTGTCAATTTGCATGGCGCACGATGGGCATTCCTTTTTTTTCATTGCTGTGGGCTGTAATGGGAGTTACGCATAATCAAATTTGGGTTCATTGTTCCTTAGTGCCTGCGCACCGTAGTGCTGCGGCACACAGGTGTGAAACTTAGTGTGTCTTTGTGCCCTTGTGGTTCAATTTTCGTTCTCCACTTTCGTCTTGAAGACAGAAAAGACATCAGTAATGTAAATCCAATTTAAAAATTCCAATGGGATTTATTATAAAAATTGATTCTCATTCCAAGAGGAGAGGCGTGAACAAAGGCTTTATTCCTGACCCATTATTTATTCCGTTGCTAAACTCAAAAAAAAATCCGAAATTGAAAGTGCGCAATTTCAAAAAAGATGAGAAGGTCATTGAGTAAATATTTATTTCCGCTGGCTTTTATTTTCATAAGCACACTGGGCCTTGCCAATTCCATACTATTGCCGATGGATGAAATGCAAAAAAACCATTTGAAGGCGTATGGCATTACCTATTTCATGCTGCAACAAGGCATTGAAGTAGATTGGCTGCTCAACTATCGCGGAGGAAGCTTTCTTGCCCCCTACTCGCAGGCGATTCAAAATGAATGCACCGTAAGAGGGGTTTCGTTTGAAGTGATTTCATCGGCCAAAGCAAACCTGATCCTTCAGGGCATTTCAAGCCCCGATGTCAACATGAACATTGTACGGTTGGAGACAGTGCCAAAGATTGGTGTTTACTCTCCTAAAAACGAATTGGTGAATGATGACACCGATGCCGTGATGAATGTGCTGGACTATGCAGAGATACCCTACACACTTTTGTATGACGAGGAAGTACTGAAAGAAGAGCTTGTTAAATTAGACTGGCTTCACCTCCACCATGAAGATTTTACCGGCCAGCATGGACGTTTTCTGCGCAGGGAATCGGCCGTGATCGAGGCAAAGATACAGGAGGCCACCGCCCAGCGGTTGGGCTACGCGAAGGTATCGGCCATGAAGCTGGACGTGGCAAAAAAAATCAAAGGGTTTTGTGCCGGTGGTGGATATTTGTTCGCCATGTGCTCGGGTGCCGAAACATTTGATATTGCGCTTTCCGCGGAAGGTGTGGACATCATTGACGCGATCTATGACGGTGACGATGCCAATGAAGATGCAGCCCTTGACTTTAGTAAAACCCTTGCGTTCGAAAATTTTACGTTGGAGCCGGGCTCCAGTCGCAGGTTTTCTGACATCAACACGGGCAGGCCTGATTTCTTTGAACAGAGCCGCGACTTTTTCAGGTTGTTCAATTTCTCGGCCAAGTGGGATATCATCCCCACCATGCTCACTCAAAACCATGAGCATGTACTTAAAGAATTTAGCGGTCAAACTTCTGCTTTTAATTCAGCCGTGGTAAAACCCGAAGCATTGGTGCTGGCAGAAAACAAACAGGTGGGCAACGTACGGTACATCTATGGCGAACTGGGCCGTGGCCATTGGACCTATTACAGTGGGCACGACCCCGAAGGAAAACAAGGCCGTGGAAGGATGCGCACCGATCTGGACCTATATCCTCACTCACCGGGCTACCGGCTTATCTTAAACAATGTTTTGTTTCCATCTGCCAAGAAAAAGAAGCAAAAGACGTGAGAGTTTTCAAGGCCAAAATTAAAATCTGGAGTTACGCAGAGTTAGCACCCAATTTTTAATTGAGTATGACAAATGCATTACGCAAAGTTGCGTAATGCAAAAAGACGTAATAATAGCAAGACATCGCTGTTTTGGCGCACTGGTGCTGTTTCTTTGATTGATTCTGGATTCCTGTCTTGTCGAAAATTTATCGGTATGATGGGTGCATGACAAATTTCACTGACCAGCAAAATAAACAGTGCACGGTACACGTACTTTTCATTCAATTTTTAGTTTGCTCATGTATGTTTCAATTGTTGATTTGGCACTTTTTTGTCTTGACCTGCCTTTGCCGGAGCGGCTACGCGCAGGCAGGCACAAAAA
>JANOQB010000615.1:0-7873 GCA_031422215.1 Cytophagales bacterium
TGGTGGGGCAGCGTTGGATGTTGCCCGTGCAGTTGTGCTACGCGTGAAACACCGCGAAGATTTATTTAAGTACGATGACCTGATCGGTGGCGATGTGTACGTGACCAACGAAGTGCCACATTTCATTACCATCCCAACTACAGCAGGCACGGGTAGCGAGGTGGGCCGCAGTGCCATCATAGCTGATGACGAAACGCATCAGAAAAAAATACTCTTCTCGCCTAAGTTGTTGGCAAAAATAATTTTTGCAGATCCGCTACTGACGATGGAGCTGCCCCCGTTTATAACAGCCGCCACAGGCATGGATGCGCTCACCCATAACATGGAAGCCTATCTTGCCAAAATGCCGCACCCCTTGTGTGAGGGCATTGCGCTCGAAGGCATTTCGTTGATCAGTCAGTCATTGGAAACCGCAGTCAATAAACCTGATCTTGAGTCGCGCAGTAAAATGTTGATTGCTTCTCTTATGGGCGCTGTCGCTTTTCAAAAAGGCTTGGGTGTTGTCCATTCTTTGGCGCATCCACTATCTTCCTTGTTGGATACGCATCATGGGTTGGCCAACGCTATCAATATTCCTTACGGGATGGAATTTAATATCGAAGGCTTTGAAGATAAGTTCAAGAGGATTGCTGGTACGATCGGCTTGCAAGATCAATCGGGCAAAGCGGTGGTTGAATACCTGTTTCAACTGAACTCGAAAATAAATATTCCTCATAAATTGGGCGCCATTGGTGTAAAGGCTGAGCATGTTGAAACATTGGCCGATCTGGCCATCGCAGATTTTGCGCATCCCAACAATCCCAAACCGGTAAGCAGGGAAGATTTTAAACAGTTGTATCTTAAAGCGTTGTAATTCTCAATGAACAAAATTACTATTGGGGTAACCGATTGCAGCAAGTACGACAGGTATGCGAATTGGATTTCTGGCCATTCGGGTGTAACGGTGGTGCGCCTCAGTTATAAGGAGAACAACCTTGAAGAAATAAAAATGTGCAATGGAATTTTGCTCACCGGTGGTGAAGATGTTCATCCATCTTTCTATAAGAAACCCGAATACCTTGAGCTATGCGTTGAAGATGATGTAGACGAAAGGCGTGATGAGTTTGAATGGAAAGTTTTAGAGTTCACACAAAAAAATAATATGCCCGTGCTCGGCATCTGTCGCGGTTTACAAATTGCTAATGTTTTTTTTGGCGGCACACTCATTCCCGATATCCCTACGTTTGGAAAATTCAACCACTCAAAAAAAAGCGGAGTGGACACCTATCACACAATTTCCATTGATAGGAACAGCGAACTCCATAAGGTTACAGGAGCGTTAACGGGAGAGGTAAACAGCGCACACCACCAAAGTGCCGATCGGGTGGGTAAAAATTTAGTGGCCAATGCATTTTCAGCGGATGGAATTATCGAGGGGCTCGAGTGGCAAGATCCAACTGGAAAACCTTATTTGAACCTGGTACAATGGCACCCCGAACGGATGAAAGATCAATCGAGCCCATTAGTTACAACGATAAGAGAAAATTTTTTGCAACAAGTTAAAAATCATGGTAAATCCTAATGTAGGATAGGCTTTGCATTTTTGTATTAGAAATGTGACCCGAATAAATCAAATTTATTGACTATTCTAATTGTATAAACACAAGTGAACAAAAATTACTAAGGTTAAAGTGCCGCTCAACGAACATAGTGTTAGAATCAAAATTTGTTAAGAAGAAATATGAAAATCATCAATCCCGCCACGGAAGAAATTATCAAGGAAGTATTGGAAGACTCAAAGCAGTCAGTGGAAATGAAATTTGACCTTCTGCGCCAAGCACAAGCAACTTGGGCTGAGGTTGAATTGGCTGAGCGTGTAAGAATACTCCAATCATTTTCTTCTTTGCTTGAAAAGAATATGGAGCAACTGGCAGCCATCCTTACTTCTGAAGTTGGCAAGCCTCTACAACAATCGCGCAACGAAGTGAATGGCGCGCGCACAAGGATAAAGTGGCTCACGGATAATGCCTCCAACTATTTGAAGGATGAAACTATGGTCAATGAACCGGATTTGACCGAGCGGATTTCGTACGAACCGCTGGGCGTGGTGTGCAATATTTCTGCCTGGAATTATCCCTATCTCGTTGGCGTGAATGTTTTTGTCCCCGCTTTGCTGGCCGGCAATACGGTAATGTATAAACCCTCGGAACACTCCACCTTAACTGGATTGGAAATTGAAAAATTGCTGAATGATGCCGGTGTTCCTGAGCATGCCTTTCACACGGCTGTTGGTGCGCGGGAAGTAGGGGAGTTGCTATTGGAGTTGCCATTTGATGGATATTTTTTCACAGGCTCGCACAAAACGGGAAGATATATTTATGAAAAAGTGGCGCACAAGATGGTGCCTTGTCAATTGGAACTGGGTGGCAAAGATCCGTTGTATGTAGCCGATGATGTTGTTGATATTAAAACGGTAGCTGCAGGCACTGCCGATGGTGCCTTTTACAATAACGGACAAAGCTGCTGTGCTGTGGAGCGCATTTATGTGCACGAAAAAATTTACGATCGATATGTAGATGAATTTATCAGCGAAGTCAAATCATGGAAAACAGGAAGTCCCCTCGAAGCAAGTGTTTATATCGGCCCGCTCTGTAGAAAGGATCAACTTGCTTTTTTGGAAGGCCAGATAAGTGATGCATTACAAAAAGGTGGCAAAATTGAAACAGGTGGCAAACGCAGGCAAGGCAAAGGTTTTTATTTTGAACCTACGGTTATCACGAAGGCAGATCATCGTATGGACGTAATGCGCGAAGAATCTTTTGGGCCTATCATTGGCATCATGAAAGTGAAAGATGACGCAGAGGCTGTTCAGCTGATGAAAGACACCGAGTATGGGTTGACGGCTGCAGTGTATAGTAGCAACCAACAAAGAGCTGAGCACATTTTAAAACAGATCACCACTGGAACCGGTTATTGGAATTGCTGCGACCGGGTGAGTGCGGCACTGCCCTGGAGCGGCCGCAAGCATTCGGGCCTTGGTGCTACCTTATCGCATGCGGGGTTGCGCTCATTCACCAAACCGAAGGCTTATCATTTGAAAGGCGGTTAAATCAAATCCAACACCTTTACCATTTCACTAAGCGGCTCTGGCCAAACGAAGTGTTTTTCAAATCAGCGTTATTATCTGAAACCGTGAATATAATATCATTAAAATCACGGTCGCAATTTGGTTGGTTCAAGGGGTTATCTTCAAAAGCTAAAACAATATCCCCACAAGTCTTTTCTTCAAATAGAATATGCTGCTGTTGTTTCTCACCATTAAAGGAATAATCGGTATAGTGGGTGACCTTGGTAAAGTCTATAGCCCCACTTTGCCAACCACCAATGATCAGAAAAAAACCAATAACGGTGCCTTGCTTAAATGCTCCATTGCCCAGCTTAAGCCGGTCGCCCCTATTTAATATTTGGTTGAACACATCTGGAAAAAGAACGTGCAATTCTATGTCTTTTTTATCTTGAGGTGGAGTTAATGCATTATACGAATACCAGCCAAAGGTATTATGAAGACTGGCCCCCTCTGAAATAAATGTTACGTACACCTCCGTGTCGCGGGTGAGGGTAACATTTTTTTGCACGGTATCGCTAAATAGTACTGATTGCCTTGACTCATTGTTCTGAAACTCGGGGAATAATTCCAGAATGCGCGTATATAACGTAGGGCATGTTTTGGTGGGAATGATGTCGTCTGGAACCTGTTCAATTACATCTGTATCCACCCTATCACTACATCCCACCATAAGGGAAAACAGGATTGTGGTTATAAATAATGAATTTTTCATGATGTTATTTGGGTAAGGTGAGTTGTTTCTTAGAATTGGATTCAATTCAGTGGGTTATAAAATTTATGCCAAACTTTTTTTGCCCATTTTCACTTGCCTTACCTGAATCACATCAACACGATGTGAGATTTTTCCACACTCTGTTGTTATTATGGAATTTTGACCACAGTGTTGAGGAAGGAACAAGGCATGGACTGAATAGAAGGATGAAAAACAATGCAATATTCCATTTTGACTGGGTGTCTCCAGTGTTCTTAATTGGCTTCAAATCTTAATCGCAAAGAGCGCAGAACAATGCAAACAAAATTTCACAAAGGCCATATACGCAATAATCTTTAGAATTAAGGGTTCTACCCTGAATGTTGTGGAATAGTTAGGCCTTCGACTTCATGAACCACATAGAAGCATAGAATATAGAAAACACACATAGAAAAATTAAATTGATCAAAACCTCTATGTGAAAAGCCCTATGTGCCTATGCTTCTATGTGGTTCAAACTTTTGGGTTGGCTGGGAAGGCAGTCCGCTCCATAAAAATAAGGGTAGAACCGAATTAAGAGATCAAGTGATTACTTTTTAGGCAACACCTGTATTTGATTGACACTGTATTTATGGTAGGATAATATAAATTCTGAACCGCAGCTGGGTTAAGGGTAATTGAAATGTTGCGAACGAATTGGAAATAATTTACAACTCTGTTAAATCTTAAATCTCAAATCCTCCCCCTCACTTCATCTGCCCGTATTTCTTCGAGTAGCGTTCGTACAGTTCTTGTTGGTTGCCAGGGAGTGTCACCAATTTGCCACTGATGAAAGCGTGCGATAAAATATTTGTCCGGTAATCCAGCGCATCGCCAGCCGATACAAACAGTGTCGCATCTTTTCCAACTTCCAGCGTGCCCACCCGGTTGTCAACACCCAACGCTTTTGCCGTGTTGGAGGTAATTGTTTTCAATGCGTCTTCCTTGCTCATGCCATAGGCAGCACAGGTGCCCGCAAAGAAGCCTAAGTTTCTGCTTCCATGCAGCGCATCGTCATTGGAAAGGGAAACCACCACACCGGCTTGGGTAAGAAGGTTAGGGAGTTTGTATGGCATATCCGCATCATCATCGGCCCTGGAAGGCAGACTGTGTGTGGAAGGAAGTATCACGGGGATTTTATTTTCTTTAAGAAACTCCGCTACGTAATAGGTGCCCATACCGCTGATCAGTGTGATGCGCTGTGTGCCGTTGCGTTGTGCAAAGCGAACGGCTTCCACAATTTCTTTCGGACTGGCGGCATGAACGAACAATGTTTTCTTTCCGTCAAACAGTCCCTGCATGGCTTCAAACTTTAGGTTATTTTCTTTTGATGTGAGCTTTCCATACGATGATGCTTCTGCAAAAAATATTTCCAAGTCGTTCACTTGCTTTTCATAATCCTTGTTGGCCGATTCGGAAAATGAAAACGTGTTGAAGTCAAACTGACGCCTCATAATGGGTGGCCAGTTTAAGTGAACGCCAATGTCTGCGGTGTGTGTGGCATCTTCCCAGTTCCATCCATCCATTTCCATGAGTGACGATGAACCCGAAATCAATCCACCCATAGGCGTGGTCTCTGCAAGCAGCACTCCGTTGAAGCGAAAGGTTGGCGCATATTCCGAATCGGTGTTGTACGAAATCACTGCGCGCACATTGGGGTTCATTTCTCCGCGCTCGTTATTGTCGTTCATGGCGCGTATGGTGCTTACTTCTTGCAAGCCTACTTGCGAATTGGGAAGTATGAAACCTGGATAGACATGCTTGCCGGAAATGTTCACCACTTCATACGAGGCTATATCAAATCTTGACGTGGTGGCATCGGCAACAATGGTGAGCTTGCCTTTGTCAAAACCGATAATGGAATTTTGAATGACTTGCCCGTTGCCAAGATGAGCCACACCACCCATAAGAGCAATAGGTTTGGCTTGTGCTTTTGCAGGAGCAGGAGTTTGTGCGTACGAGTCAAATGCAGATACAATTACAAATGCAAGTACAAATACAAAGTTTGAGATTAGAGTTTTGAGATTTAAAAGCGCAGGTGTATTGATTGTTTTTTTCATGGGTGTAAGTGTTCAAGTATTGATGTGTTACTGTGTCGAGTTATAGTTTACTGCCTACTGTTGGCTTCCTACTGTCTACTTTTTTTTAGTGATCTTCTGATTTTTCAAAGCCCAGCACATCATCGCAATGGAAATCAAGTTGGCTGCGCGCTTCACCGCGTTGGGTGGGTGCGCCCGACTTTTTAACATCCTTCATCTTTTGGATTATCCGGGCACGTTCTGCAATCAAGTCCTTATTGTTTTGTGCATCTTTCTCTATATCGAAATACACTTTTCCATCGATGATTGTCTTTTCTGCTCTTGCATATACCGAGAGTGGATGATCTGACCATAAAACAAAATCAGCGGACTTGCCCACTTTCACGCTGCCCATCTGGCCATCGAGGTGAAGAATCTTTGCCGGGTTGAGTGTAACCATCTTCAGCGCATCTTCTTCACTCATGCCGCCATATTTTATCGACTTGGCTGCTTCCTGGTTTAACCTTCTTCCCATCTCGGCATCATCGGAGTTGATGGCAGTGAGCACACCTGCTTTGTGCATGATGGCCGCGTTGTATGGAATGGCGTAGCGCACTTCCCATTTATAATTCCACCAATCGGAGAATGAAGATGCGGCAACCCCATGCTGTTGCATTTTGTCGGCCACTTTGTAGCCTTCCAAAATGTGTGTGAACGTATTGACACGGAAGTTGAACCGCTCGGCCACTTTCATCAACATATTGATTTCAGATTGCACGTATGAGTGGCACGTAACGAAACGCTTCTTGTTCAATATTTCCAACATGGTTTCTTCAACCAAATCCCTCCGCGGTTTTAGTGCAGGGGTTTTGGCACTAAGGCCGTTGTAAGCGGTCCACTTTTTTTCATACTCACGTGCATTGGCAAAAGCATCTACATACACTTGTTCAACACCCATGCGTGTTTGTGGAAAGCGGATGGAACTTGCATTGCTGCTGCGCTTAACGTTTTCCCCCAATGCGAATTTGATGAACCCATCGGCTCCTTGAATCTTATAGTTATCGGGCGATTCGCCCCAACGGAGTTTTATCAAAGCGGATTGACCCCCAATTGGGTTGGCCGATCCGTGCAACACTTGCACGGCTACCACACCACCGGCAAGTGCCCTGTATATGTTAATGGCTTCGGCATCGATGTTATCGCCTATGCGCACCATGGCGGAATTGGCGGCAACGTCATTGATGCTGGCCGCACCTATGTGCGAATGTTCGTCAATTATTCCTGGAGATAGATGCTTTCCTGTTGCATCTACAACTTTGGCAGTGGCATCACTAAGGTTTTTTCCTACTTTGGAAATCTTGCCATCCTTGATCAGCACATCGGAGTTTTGCAAAATGCCTTCGCTCTCATTCGTCCACACAGTTGCATTTTTTATCAGCATGGTTTCCATAACCGGGAGCGCAGCAGTGCCATGCGCAATGAACGGATAGATTACTTTGCCCAATTCTTCTTTCTTTGCATCGGCAGGTTTGGCTGGTGTTTTGGTTGGCAGATCACCCGTGCGGGTGCTTGTCCAGGTTATCCAGGTGCCATCTGTCTGTTGCCCTTTCCCTTTCCAGCCAGTGGCATCGCTCCAGCCGGAGAGCCGGATGCTTCCCGGATTTTTCTTTTCTGGTTTGAAACTTAGCGAGATCAGATCATTTCCAAAAGTAGCCGTTGCATCCACGGAAGTGGTATCGCTCACTTTAATTTTTGCTTTATGGCTTCCGGGCTCACCGCTCACTTCCATGGAATATGTTTTGCCACCGATGGAAAGTTTGTAGGTGCCCGCAAAGTCGCGGATGTCCATGGCCTTTAGTTCGAACGGCTGGCCTTGAACCCAATTCTGGTAAATGGATGTTTTCTCTTCAAACAATTTTCCTGATGTGACAATGAAGTTGGCGATCATTCCTTTCTTCAGGCTGCCCACCTGGTCGTCCATTTTTAATAACTGTGCCGGTGTGCTGGTCAGTGCTTTCA
>JANOQB010000616.1:0-10204 GCA_031422215.1 Cytophagales bacterium
GGGAATTGTAATAACCAATTTTTCTCCTTACGTGTTGCCTGGCAGTTCGATCATTAGGGTCAACAACTGTTTTTGACTAACATCAACGAAGGTTTTTTTTAATTCCCAGTTTGTGCTGTCCGTATTAGGAAAAATGCTGTGCCTTCACAAAAACCTCCTGATTGTATTTCATAGGAACTCAAGTAAACTAAAAAAGAAAATCCCCCAAAGTCCTTGACCTCAGGGGATAATCTCGTCTATAGTTGGCTTTAATCTGATACTAAGGTATTGGAGTCAGGGAAATTACCAAATGCCTGACCGATAAAAAGAGGAATATTCTGATGAGTTGCCATATTCATCGTTTAACGGACGAAAGTGAATCTCTTTTTACGGTATCGGGGGGCAAGAACTGGTCTTGAAGCCGTTCATTAAGCTGAGGTTTAGAACCAGGGAATGTTGTTCGCGAGGAAATATCGTAGCTGACATAGATGAGCAGACCAAAAAATATAAAGGCAAGCAACAAAAAAACCTTCTTCGATTTTGTCATATCAGTAAAATCCAAAAAGGGGCCTAAGCCCCTTTCATATTAAATCATTCGCACCGAATTATTTCAACTTATTCACTACGGCTTCAAATGCCGAAGGGTGGTTCATGGCCAAGTCGGCAAGTACCTTGCGGTTCAATTCGATGCCTGCTTTTTTGATTTTGCCCATCAATTCTGAATACGATAATCCATGTATCCTGGCACCGGCATTGATACGGGTGATCCACAGGGAGCGGAAATCCCTCTTCTTGGCTTTCCTATCGCGATAGGCATACACCAATCCTTTTTCGACTGCATTTTTTGCAACCGTCCAAACATTTTTTCTACGACCAAAGTACCCTTTGGCCATTTCCATCACGCGCTTTCTTCGGGCGCGGCTTGCAACATTGTTTACTGAACGTGGCATAGTTTTTTAATTTTTGGCGTTGGCGGTCTTTTGTTTCAAAACACTTATCTGCCAAGTACCGGGTTTAACATTTATCCACCTACCTGATGGACAACCTAAAAAAATCCGACTGTACGGATTAAACAAGATAAGGCAACATGGGCCTGATGTTACTCTCGTCAGCTTTCTTAACGGTGGTAGCATGGCCTAATCTCCTTTTCTGTTTAGTGGTTTTCTTTGTCAGGATGTGTCTCTTGTATGCCTTCTTGCGTTTAATCTTACCGCTTCCGGTAACTTTGAAACGCTTCTTGGCTCCTGACTTTGTTTTCAACTTGGGCATCACGTATAAATTTAAAATCGACTAATTATTTTTTTCCTTTTGGCGCAACCATCATATACATGCGCTTCCCTTCCAGCTTTGGCAGTTGCTCCACCTTGCCCAACTCCTCCAATGCCTGAGCAAATTTTAGTAAGAGTATTTCTCCTCTTTCCTTATACACAATCGATCGGCCTGCAAAGTGAACGTATGCTTTTACTTTCGCGCCTTCCTTTAAAAAGTTCTCGGCATGTTTCACCTTAAAGTTGAAATCGTGGTCATCGGTATTGGGCCCAAACCGGATTTCTTTCAACACCGACTTTTGGGCATTTGCCTTGATCTCTTTCTGTTTCTTTTTCTGCTCGTACTTAAACTTCGAGTAATCGATAACCTTGCAAACCGGAGGATCGGCATTGGGAGAAATTTCCACAAGATCCAAACCCTGATCTTGAGCCATTTTAATAGCTTGCGAGGTTGGGTAAACATCTACCTTGATATTTTCGCCAACAACCCGCACTCGGGGCGCAAGAATTCGTTCATTGACACGATAAGGTTCCTCTACTACTCTCCGCGGGCCTCTCACAAAAGGCTTGGGGCGGTTTCCACCTTGAAATATTGCCACTCTTTGGGGTTAAGTACTTAAAAATTTTAATTCATCCACAGGTCTGGTTTTCACACAGGGCTGCAAATATCGCTCTTTTTTCTTTTTTTCAAAACGCTCAAATCAAGACCTTGTATCACAAATTGTATTTTCCTGAACTTATATTTTGCTACAATGACCGTAATGCACCAACAAGGAAACCGTATTTCTTTGAGAATTAGTGCCTTAGTGGCAACATCATCATTTTATTGTGCACCCATTCAAGATGGCAGCGCAAAATCTTTGGCAAACGTGCTAACGAAATCTTTTAAGTCCATCACTCCCTTGTCGCCTTCGCCATGTTTGCGCACCGCCACTTTGTTTTCCAATACTTCCTTCTCTCCTACCAAAAGCATGAAAGGGACTTTACTAACTTCTGCATCCCTAATCTTTCTTCCAATTTTTTCATTTCGATCGTCCAAAAAGCCTCTTACATCGGTTTCCTTAAGGATGTCGAGCACTTGTTGACCGTAGTCATTGAACCTTTCTGAAATTGGCAACACCGCTATTTGCACAGGTGCCAGCCAGGTGGGAAAATTGCCCGCACAATGTTCGATGAGCACGGCCACAAACCGCTCGAGCGAACCAAACGGTGCCCGATGGATCATAACCGGGCGGTGCTTTTGATTGTCGGCACCCACATATTCCAATTCAAACCGTTGCGGAAGTTGATAGTCAACTTGAATGGTGCCCAACTGCCAACTGCGGCCAAGTGCATCCTTCACCATAAAATCCAGCTTAGGCCCATAGAAGGCGGCCTCTCCTTTTACAGCAACCGTTTTGAGCGAACGTTCATCGGCTGCTTCCTGGATTTCGCGCTCGGCACGGTCCCACAGTTCATCATCGCCAATGTACTTGGCTTTATTTTCTGGGTCGCGCAAGGAAACCTGAGCCGTATAATTTTCAAATCCCAAAGACCTGAAAACAAAAAGCACGAGGTCAATTACTTTGATGAATTCGCTCTTCACCTGATCGGGTCTGCAAAAAATGTGGGCGTCATCTTGTGTGAAGCCTCGCACCCGTGTGAGCCCGTGCAGTTCACCACTTTGTTCGTAACGATACACGGTTCCAAACTCGGCCAGCCTAATTGGTAAATCTTTGTACGAGCGGGGTTTCACTTTATAAATCTCGCAATGATGTGGGCAGTTCATTGGCTTGAGCAAAAACTCTTCGGTTTCATCGGGAGTCTTTATCGGCTGAAAAGAATCCTTTCCATATTTTTCGTAATGCCCCGAAGTAACATACAATTGCTTGCTTCCAATGTGTGGAGTAACCACGGGTTCGTAGCCTGCGCGTATCTGTGCCCTGCGCATAAACTGCTCAAGCCGCTCGCGAAGGATGGTTCCTTTCGGCAACCACAAAGGCAAACCCATCCCTACTTTTTCGGAGAAGGCAAACAGTTCAAGTTCTTTTCCCAGTTTTCGGTGGTCGCGCTTCTTTGCTTCCTCCAACATGAATAAATATTCTTCCAATTCCTTTTGCTTGGGAAACGTGATGCCATAAATACGCTTTAGCATTTTGTTCTTTTCGTTGCCGCGCCAATAGGCACCCGCCACGCTCAACAGTTTTATTGCCTTGATCGGTGCTGTGGATGGGATGTGAGGGCCACGGCAGAGGTCTGTGAAATTTCCCTGCTTATAAAAAGTAATGGAGCCGTCAGCGAGGCCATCAATCAGTTCCAACTTATAGGGATCATCTTTTTTGGTAAAATATTCGAGTGCTTCTTTTTTTGATACATCGCTTCGCACAAATGGGCTGTTGGTCCTGGCGAGTTCCAACATTTTCTTTTCCACGGCTGCCAACTCTTCATCCCCGAAAGGGATGTCGCCCAAATCCACATCATAATAAAAACCGTTTTCGATGGGCGGGCCTATTCCAAACTTAACGCCCGGATAAAGTGCTTCGAGAGCTTCGGCAAACAAGTGGGCGGATGAATGCCAGAATGCATACTTGCCTCCTTTGTCGTTCCAGGTAAATATTTTTATGGACGCATCGGAATTTATAGGTCTGCTAAGGTCCCATATTTCTGTGTTCACTTCCACAGCCAGGGCATTGCGCGCCAAGCCTTCGCTAATGCTTTGGGCTATCTCAATACCTTTTACCCCTTGCGGGAATTCCTTCACCGATCCATCAGGCAAAGTAATTTTTACGATACTCATTTATAAAATTTTTAGGAATGCAAATATAGAAGTCAGAAGTCAGAAGTCAGAATATAGAATTTAGAATTTGGAATGGGTACCTGAATAGGGATATTGATTCTGGTTACTGGATGCTGGTGTCAATCGAAGGCTACCTGTGTAGGGCTGTTGGTTATAGTTGAACTTGTGCTGTAAATAAAATTCCAAACCTGCGGGCATCGGTATTGTCCAAATAAGAAATGCGGTGCACAAAATCAACACGCAGGAACTTGAAAATATTTTCTACGCCATAGCCCAGTTCGATATACGGTTTTCCATTTTTGAAAAATCCGGTGTCGAGTGTTTCTTCTCCACTTGGCGTAAACTTTGAAATCAGGTCTTGGTTGGATTGCCGCATGCCTCCCATGATAACATTGGCCGTGCCCAACAACCGCCACTTTAGTTTGTTCAACAGTGGCACTCTGTTCAACAGAAATCCTTCCATGTATTGACGGTATTGCACGGATGCATAGTGGTCGCTGATAAACTCACCAAAATTCATGAGGTTGTAGGTGATGGATGAATAGATGGGTGATTGATTGCCAAGATGAAGTGCGAGCAACGGATAGGGCAACGTGTTGAACACATATTCCCCGGTAAGGGTTACATAGCCCACGCCAAGCGGGCCGGTTTTTATTCTCTTGGTGAAATTGAAACGCAATTTGTCGTAATCAAAATCGCTGCCGAGCACGCCTGCTATCCCGCGTGTATATTTCATCGTGATCACCGGCCATTTGTTGGTGCCGAGGCTCACGCGTTCGTTGTCGTCTTGCAGGAACACTTCATCTTTGGCATACCGCGACTCGATGCTTACCTCCGAAGTTTGGAAACGGTCTTGGATGTCGGAAACATCAGTAGGGTTCACATATCCAAAATTAAAAGTAGGATCGAACGTCCAGTGGCGGAATGATATCCGTTGGGAGTAGCCTTTGAAGAGTTCGCGCTGAATTGAGATGCGATGCTCGTCACTGTAAAAACCCCTGCGGAAATATCCCCAGCGCGAGGCCGCAAGGAAAATTGGGTTGTCAGCAAGGTTTTCATCATCCAAGCCCAACCTCCCAAGATCCCTTCGTGTTCTAAAGGAAACCGTAGTCCATCGGTCGCGTGAAAGTATGTGTTGCACCCCCAACATATATTTGAATTTTTCATCGTCAAATCCATACGCACCTTGAAATTGATAAATCCAACGCTTGCTGAATTTGTAATTTGTTTTGAAGCCGGCCTGAAAGCGGAACCCTTCAATATTGTTCCAGGTAGCTGTGCTCAGGTATGGCCCCACATCCAATTTGCCTACATCATAATATCCATCCACCAAAACTTTTATAATGTCGGTGTAAGTTTTTACCACCGGAATATTCTTGAGCGTATCGATCATGCGATAGACGCTCTTCTCTGTTTCGCTCAGCGGCTCGTGGCGCAGGGTGTCCCAATATTTTTCTTCTTCAAACTGCCTGGCATTTTCCGCTATTTCTATGGGCCGCTCATAAAATACAAGGTCGCGCGGTTTGTTGGTGACAAAATTTTTGTTGCTGGTGTAGAATTTGGCCAACATGCCAGCATTGTTTTTGCCAAGCTCGCCAACATCGATCAACACACGGTTTTTGATGGGCAACCAAGGGCCAAGGTCTGTTTTAGTTAACTCTTGCTGCAGCCTTATTTTTTCAATGAAGTTTAAATTCGCCTGCGATCCCATCGTGGCATCTATCTGCCGCAGTGCAAATTCTTTTGTTGTTATCCAGATGGTGCCGTTGAAGGCCAGGTCTTGCGGGCTCTTGGGAAAGAAATCAAGTCGGTAGCAAAAATCCTCACCAATAAAAAGGCTATCGATAAGATCATATTCATAATATAATCTCCAACCGTCTGCTATCGGTGAAACAAACTCCTTGCTCAAAATATTTAGCCAGTTTTGATAAAAATTATACTCTTGAAATGAAGAGCCGATCATTTGTGTAACGGTGGAGCCATCCTCCACGCCCAATCCATTTATTTTTGTTTTGATTATTTGCTCTTTGCTGAGCGAGGGGTTGTCGCGATAATAAATTTTTGAAACACTCTCGGTGATAAAGAGTGGAAGGATGGGCTTGCCATCTTCTCCGGCAATGCGTTCCACACTATCCAATACTTGGGTGATCTTCTTAACGATTTTCCGCTCACGAAATTTGTCCGATATATTATCAACATCCACCTCTATTTTGGTGTAGGTGTCATACTCGTAAGCCGTCAATTTTCTTTTGTCGTTGTTGCTTTTGTTGCGCACCACTTTGCGCAGTATATCAAACGCAGGGTTCTCCCCGGCATAGACAACTACTTCCTGTAACCCTACCGATTCTTCCGTCAATTGAAAATTGATTGTCTGCCTGATGCCACGAGTCACGGGTTTGCTCCTGGGCTTGTAACCTATATAAGATGCGATCAGGGAATCGGTGGCGTTGTTGGTTTTTAGTGTAAAGTTTCCGTCAAAATCGGTGGCCGTGCCAATGGAAGTTCCCTTGAAAACAACATTTACAAACGGAACCGGGTCACCGGAAGAAGCATCGGTAACTTTTCCCTGCACCACTGTTTCTTGTGCCATAAGCACCCCATTGACAGCCAGCAGGCAAGGCAAAAAAATTAATACTGTAAAATACTTGATGGCTTTGCTCACAATCACAAAATTAAGCATTTATACGGAGGGGATCAGAATAGGTGTACAGCCAGCCACGTTTAAATTTATAATCAAATGCTAAGTGGTTCTTTGTCACCCAAATGACGTGGAGCCGTGCCCAGCACATACAGATCAAGTATGGCTTTGGTGCGGGCGAAGTATTCACGAACGTAAACTCTTACGGCAGTTTCCTGCGATGGCTCTCCCGCTACCAACGCCACAGCATCCATCTCATAGTAGTTGCTTATAAACAAAGCACGATAGCTATGAAAAGGTTGTGTAATAATAATGACGCGTATTTGCCCAAAAATTTCTTTGCACCGTACAATGGAATCAAACGTGCGCAAACCGGCATAATCCAATGTGATAACAGAATCAGGCACACCTTGTTTGATCAGTGCTTTCTTCATCTCCTTGGGTTCATTATAGTATTGTGTCCGGTTGTCACCACTTAAAATAAAATGAATAACCTTTCCGTTTTTATAAAGGTCAGCCGCTGTGGCAATCCGGTTTTCAAAAAATGGATTGGGCAATCCACTGGTCAACCGATGGCTGGTGCCCAACACAAGGGCCACACCGCCCGATGGCAATTGTGCTTGGTCGGACAATACTTTTGAGCGGGTGCTTATCACAACCCAAACATTGGTGACCAGAACAAAAATCAACAGGATCAGAAACGCCAAACCACTTGCCTTCAACACTCTTTTCCAGAAATTCATTTGCAGCAGATTAACCCAGATTAAAAGTTAGATAAAAATGATCATGTTCAACTGACGAATCCTTCCGAAACGTCAGGTTTGTCAGGGTTAACTCTTGACGCTACGGTCAGAGTCAGACTTTTATCGTCTGACCTTGACAATGAAAATCACAGTTGGTATTTTGAAAGTTTATTGGGCCACTTTGAGTGATTTTCATTCGTCAAATTAAGCCATAGAAATTTCTATTGCTTAGTTCCGGTTAAAGCCGGGCAAAGTTAACCAATAGACTTCATAAACTCCCGTTCCAAAATTTCTGGCTGGCGCACCATCTTCTTAAACCACCGAAGCCGTAACTCATCTTTTTCTTCCTGGCTCAATTGCCAGTTTATTTCTGAGCTTCGCAAGGCGGGTGCAATTGCGCCAATACAAATAGCCGCGCTTACCGAAATGTTCATGCTTTCTGTAAAGCCATACATCGGTATCCGCACTTTCATATCGGCATGGTCAATGGCATACGCTGATGTGCCCCTCAACTCATTGCCCATCACCAACGCGATTTTGTTGTGGATAGGAATTTCATGAATGGACACCCCTTCCGGGGATGGGTCGGTAGCTGCTATTTTATAACCTTTGGCACGCAGGTGTTCAAAACAACGCGCAGTATTGTTTTTATTTTTTCCACCGTGCTTGATCAAGTCAATCCATTTGTAAGAACCCTTGAGCACTTTCTTGTTGACCGAGTACTTGCTTTCACCCTCTATGACGTGAACTTCCTGTAAGCCCATGCACTCGCAGGTGCGCACAACGGCACTGGCATTTTGCGATTGATAAATATCTTCCAGCACCACCGTGATATGCCGCGTACGCTGATCCAATACTCTTTCAACAAAATTCTGCCTATGCTCGCTGATAAAACGTGCCAGGTAATCGCTCAATAATCTGTTCTTTTCTTTTTCGTCCATAAACAATTGTGATGGCAAGCTGTTAAAAAAATCAAAAGTACCGAAAGATGAGTGACTCAAAAAAATATTTGCTTGTGGGCGCCAGTTCAGGTGTAGGCTCAGCCTTGCTAAACCTCTTGAATGATGATCACCATCATGTAATCACTGCTTCGCGCAGAAACGTTACCGGTTCCTTTGCCCATATCCCATTTGATGTAACCAAAGATGAATTGGATGTGAACCTGCTACCGGAGTCGTTGGATGGATTGGCCTATTGCCCTGGCTCCATCAACTTAAAACCTTTTCACCGTATTGCCGATCAGGAGTTCATAGATGAGTTTAACCTCAATGTGGTTGGTGCGATAAAAGTTGTGAGAAGCATTTTGCCCCGCTTAAAAAATTCTCACCAATCGTCTATTGTTTTGTTCAGCACCATTGCCGTGCAGCAGGGCATGCCTTTTCATTCCTCCGTGGCCGTGGCCAAAGGTGCCTTGGAAGGATTGACCCGCTCGTTGGCTGCGGAGTTCGCTGCCAAAATCCGTGTAAACTGTATTGCACCATCGCTGTTGAACACTCCCTTGGCGGCACGATTGCTCACCTCAGAAGAAAAGAAAAAAATATCTGACGAAAAACATCCGTTAAAAAGGATTGGTGAAGCGGACGATGTTGCGAGGCTGGCCGCATTTCTCTTGTCGCCAAACTCATCGTGGATTACCGGCCAGATCATCCATGCCGATGGAGGGCTTTCTACGGTACGCATCTAACAGGGTGCATGACAAATGTCACATCATTCCAGTAAGACCTCCAAGGCTTTTAAAAACCTTGGAGGTCTTTAAAACATGACATTTTGAAATGCCCCCATCTAACAGCATCATTGCCAGGCGTTTAATTTAGTGTACTTTTGAGGTTCACTTGATTTCAAAATGATTAAAACTACTGTTGTTGCGTGCCTTTTGCTCTTTTCAACCACTTTATACGGTCAGTATAAAGGTGTTTTATTGCCAAAGCCACCCTATACCAATGAGCATGCCGAAATAATTTCGGAGCTATCCAAAAGTTTTGCTTTTGAAATTCCGCAGGTAGAAAATACCCCAGAGCCAGAAGAAGCCTGGAAGAATTGGTCTGTGGTCGAAAACTTCACCTTTGGCAAAGACAGAGGCAGCCTTCCAATGATTGTTGATCTCCATGCGCTACACCCGTACTTCCGCGATAAAGTGATCGCGCTGATTGCCTTGTGCAAGGCAAAAGGAATTGAGTTGGCAATAGTAGAATCTTATCGCACCCATTCCAAGCAAAATGAATATCAATCGATGGGAAAAAAATATACACGCTCAACGGGCGGAAGATCAAAACATCAATTTGGCCTTGCCATAGATGTGGTGCCCATGATCGACTCCGTAGCGCAATGGCACAACACAAAATTATGGCGCAGCGTGGGCGTGATTGGCGAGCAACTCGGGTTGCGCTGGGGCGGAAGGTGGCGCAATCTTTATGATCCGGGACATTTTGAGTGGACTGGAGGATTGAGCAGCTATCATTTGGCAACAGGAAAGTGGCCACGAATTCCTGAAGCAAAAAAATATCCATGTCTGGATGAAGAAATCATTCAACTTGTAGAATATTGGAAAGCCTGGGAGGTGGAACAATCGTTCATAGCAAGAAAAGAAATCCATTCTGCAAAAATGAATGGTGCTACCACAAATTTTGTGGGCAACTAAACTCACAGAGGGTGCATGACAAATTGCACCGCTCTGCCTCACGAACATCGTCCCCGAAGCGGGAGACGATGTTGGACAATTCTACAAATCATTTTGAACGTTTCTCTAACCGAGAAATTACTTCTCCGCGTTTTGGATGGTGAAAATATTACGGTGCTCTGC
>JANOQB010000617.1:0-8018 GCA_031422215.1 Cytophagales bacterium
ACTAAGTTTCCACCGGAAATGATTCCGGCAACTGGTGCTTCATTGAATGTGAATATCCAGTACGACTCCATGACATCCCATGACAATGGACATTATTCAATCAATGCTCCGAGCGGTGTGGGTGCTGCCTATGCGGAAAACATTCCGTTGAATGCCAGGATAACATTAGAGATAGAACCCATGGGCGACAACGAAGAATACGGTCTCTATCTCCGGGCCGATGCAAAAGCATTGGCTGGATACAAACTAAATTTTTCGGCCAACAACCAAACCGTAACCCTTGTCAACTCCAGCATACAGGCCGTGCATGGGTTGAACAACACCATCCAGGTTGACATCATAATGAAAGATGACATGATAGATGTTAGCGTGGATAACAAAAGATGTATCGTGAACCGCTTGCCCGAACAGAAAGGAACCCGATTGTGGCTCTATGCCAAACATGGAAAAGTAAAATTCAAAGGGATTGTGGTGTCGCCTTTGCTGGAAAAATAATTTTGAAACGTATGGATGTGAGAAACAGTAAAGTCTGAAATGTTTGCAATGCAAGACAGCAATTGTTATTTTTTCCTGTTTTGTATTCCTCCTCGAAGCAAAGTAAAATAAGCCCTGACCAGTAAAAGTTATATAATGGCATTAACCTACAGTATGCTGTTTGCCATAACAAGAAATAAACGGTAAGGATTGCTTCTCTATCGGCTAATTGCCCATCACTCCGAATACCCAAAATGTTTCAATTTCAATTTCTGCCTCCGCCAGTCGCGGGCCACTTTCACATGGGTTTCTAAAAATATTTTCTTGCCGAAGAATTTTTCCAGGTCTATGCGCGCTTCGGTGCCTACTTTTTTGAGCGAACTGCCACCCTTGCCAATGAGGATTCCTTTTTGCGAATCGCGCTCTACATAAATGGTGGCACGGATGCGAATGATGGACTCCTCTTCTTTAAACGTTTCGATGCCTACTTCCGAAGCGTATGGGATTTCTTGCTCGTAATTCATGAAAATTTTTTCACGTATAATTTCCGAAGCAAAGAACCGTTCACTGCGGTCGGTCATTTCATCTTTGGGGTAGTAGCCGGGGTGTTCGGGTAAATATTTTTTGATGGCGTCCAACAGAAAGTTTACGTTGGTTCCATCCTTGGCTGAAACCGGAAGGATTTCTTTAGCTTCGATCATCGATTTCCAATACTCAACTTTATCGTCCACCTGCGATCCTTTGCCAAGGTCAATTTTGTTGATCACAAGCAGAATGGGTGTTTGGATTGTTTTGAATATTGCATGGAGTTGCTCGTCATATTTTTCTCCCAGTTCCACGATCAGCAAAATGAGGTCGGCATCGTCCAGCGAAACTTTCACATAGCCCATCATGGTTTGTTGCAGTTCGTATTTTGGTTCGAGTATGCCGGGCGTATCGGAATAGACGATCTGAAAATCATCGCCATTCAAAATGCCCATGATGCGATGGCGGGTGGTTTGCGCTTTGCGGGTTATGATCGAAAGGTTTTCGCCCACCAGCTTATTCATCAAGCTCGACTTGCCCACGTTGGGTTTGCCTACAATACTGACGAACCCGGATTTGTGTGGAGTTGACATGGTGGTTTTCACAGGCGGCTTTGAAATGTACAAGTACCTTGCTTTTAAATGGCAAGATGCCGTTTTATAGCCCCTATTGAGAGCACTTTTTTTTTCTGTCCACGAGGATTTGTTTTTGATTTTCGCAATGATGGTTTCTCTCCACTTGCCTTGTAATGAGCAATTATCTCACTTATTCTTTTTCTGTCTTCAGTTGTCAACGGTGTTGGATCAACGGTAAAGTCAATTCCTTCTGGTTCTTTAATATGCCCCATAATTAGTTATTTGTCAAGTTGGATAATACTTTTTGATTAAGCTGAGGGCTTCTTGAGGAAAGATTACCATTTTATGTCCACCAACATGTGTCGCCCCTAAAGTTTTTTCGTAGTGAGGAACTAATTTTGTTTTGGATGTAAAAGAAATGAATCCTTGATAGCCCTTGTCCCAAGAGGTCTTGCAAGTAAATGCAAATAAGTTACCAGGAACACCCTCATATAATTTACTCTTCCCTAAGTTGAACGGAGCACTCTCAACGAGATGGAGATAATAATGGTCATTGAAGTCACTGATGCTTAAGAGTCCTTGAATGATTTCAGGGTTATTGCGAATCGTCAATTTGAAGACTTGTCTGTCAGTGAGTTTAAATTCACTTAGCCAGTTGAAAAGCCATCCATTTTTTTTAGTCACATTTTTCAAGTCGGTCTTCGTTATTGGGTGAACATCAGTCGGGAAACTGTCCCCGGAAATTGTGTTAACAATACTGTTTGTTAGCTTATCAATCTCAATTCCTAAATTATATTTTGTTCGTGTTGCCACGTGTTAAAGATACGAAAATGTCGTCAGGAGATCACGCAAACATCTCTCAAAAAGCAATCTTTTAAATATTAGCAAGTGCAAAAAATTTATAAATCCCTCAACTTTATAAGCATCGCCCAACTTTGCAGTTACTTTTAGAAAGCCGAACTTAGTGGCCTCCTTTAAGAAACATGGCAAAAAAAATATTGATTACCGGTGCGTCTGGCTTAGTGGGCACACGGCTTACGGAAATGCTTTTGGAGAAGGGCCATCAGGTTTCGCACGTGGGCCGCACAAAAAAGGCGGGACGGGTTGCATCCTTTGTTTGGGATGTTGACAAGAATGAGATAGAGCAAGAAGCGTTGGCGGGTGTGGACACCATTATCCATCTTGCTGGTGCCGGTGTGGCC
The DNA here is from genome assembly GCA_031422215.1 of Cytophagales bacterium. GTDB lineage: Bacteria > Bacteroidota > Bacteroidia > Cytophagales > Cyclobacteriaceae > ELB16-189. Next base: position 2,777 of record JANOQB010000617.1, read on the forward strand.
GAAAAGCGGTGGAACGAAAACAGGAAGAAAGAAATTTTAGAGAGCCGCACAAAGTCGTCTGCTCTATTATATAATCTGCTTAAGAAGGGCAATCATTGCGTAAAATCTTTTGTGTCGGCCTCAGCCATTGGCTACTATGGCTTTTGCCTTGACGAACGGATATCCACAGAAGAAAGCACGCCCGGCACCGACTACCTGGCCCAGGTAACAAAGCAATGGGAGGAAAGTGTTGATCAGATAAGTGAGCTTGGACTGCGCGTAACAAAGCTTCGTATTGGCATTGTGCTTAGCAACAAGGGTGGTGCATTGCAAGAAATGGCGCGGCCTATCCGCTATGGGGCAGGGGCTCCATTGGGAACAGGCAACCAATATCTGTCGTGGATACACATCGATGATCTGTGCGCCCTATTTGCGAAAGCTGCCGAAGACGAAAAAATGCACGGAGCCTATAATGCCGTATGCGATTGGGCAACCAACAAAGAAATAACAAAGTCCATTGCTCAGATATTGAAGAAGCCCTTGTGGCTGCCACCAGTGCCGGCTTTTATGATGCGGATTATTGTAGGGGAGATGGCCATGATCGTGGTGAATGGAAGTAAAGTTTCTTCTGTTAAAATCAGGAAAACTGGTTTTGTTTTTCAATACGCAGATTTGGAAAAAGCATTGGTGGATTTGTTGGTGTAGTGGGAAGTACAAATTGCCACGACCTTTAGGTCGTGGTTATTATTTGTATGTACAGCAAGGGCTTTAGCCCCCAATTGAATCTTTATTATTTGCCCTAACAATACATTTTCTCATATAGTCGGCTAAAGCCGACTTTAATCCATGCCAAACGTCATGGGCAAAAAATGCTGGTCTTTCTTTCGGAAGCAAACCCACTACACACCAACCAACTTCAATTATCCTTAAACTGTTTCTCCAGCGGGCCTTGCTTCTCCAGGTCTTCAATTATTTTGCGGTCGAGCGGGCTTTCTTTTATGAGGTTATAGTTGTCCCAAAAATCTTTGTTGTAGGGTAGGTCTTGATATTGCAGTCCGTAGGTTTTCATTTTTTTCGCGGCACTGATGCGCTCGGTGGTGTTGGGCATCACTTCGTTGATAAGCAAAGATTGGTTGAGTTCGGTTTCAAATTTTAGCTCATTGGTTTTTAGGTCGTACCAATTTACTTTCGAATCCATGGAAATGTAATTGATATAATATTTGCCATCGAATTTTTTAAAATCATTTACACGCTTAGTGCTTACCAATTTGCTTTCCAATCCCCTCTTTTTAGCCAGGCTATCTTCTCCGGTTTCTTCATACTCGATGTGGATAACGGCATACGTGGATTTTTCAACATACACAGTCAGCTTGTAGCTACCGGTATGCGAGAGCACATAAATTTCCTCACCGTCATAATAAGATTCTTTCATCCGAACAATGTCATCAAAAAAAGATTGCTCGTAAGGAAAAAGCTGATAGCGGATGCTGTTGTGCAAGAGCAAAACCTCAAGCAGGTTATCCTGATCAAAGTAGCTTGTGAACCGGCTTGCGTAGCCAATGCTCCGCCTTACTTCCTCGAGGGCCACGCGCTCGCGCAACCTGTTTTTATTGCGCGGCACCTTGTAGTCTTCATCATAGATTTTTACGGCAGCTTCCAGCAGCGAAATGTATGTGCCCCCCACTTTTTTCAAATCGCGGTAAAAGCCATGCAGCAAGTGTGGGGCCATCGGGTAATTTTGCTCTACCCGCGACAATGCAATCTGTAATATTTCCCCTCCGCTAAGCGAGTCGGAGATTACCACTTCGTCCAGCACAAACGGTGATTTATCCATCTCAATAACTAATGGATTTACATCAAGAAGAGTCCACACAGGGGCATTAAAGGTTTTGTACCCCAACATGTTTATGGTGAGAAGGTCGTTGCGCAATTCGTTGGGAATATGGAAATCAAATTCGCCTTGCAAATTGGTAATGGTGCCAATGGATTTACCTTTGAGGCCTATGGAAGCAAACGGGAGCGGCTCTTTGGTTTCTTTGTCGATCACTTTTCCTGAAACCGTTATCTTTTGCGATAGCCCGGCATAGCTTGTGGCAAAGAGGGCAATCAGTAAAAACAAATTCTTGCTACAAAGAATTTTAGGTGTGTGGCTCATGGGCGTGCAAAGATAGCAAAAATGGTTCCTTGAATTTTTTTTGGTCGCCAGTAACGGTCGTTAAACGTCCAAAATATCACCTAAACTTCATTCGCTTCGATTGTTTAATTTTATGCACTAATATGTTGATTACGTGAAGTGGCTTGACTCAATACCGGGAATTTGGAAGCGCGCATATCTGCTGATTTGCATTTGGTATGCAATCAATTTTGGTATTAGTGCCATTGTGGAGTGGAAGTTTATCAATCCGGAATATTATGTATTGTGGACTGCTTTTTTTCTGTTTGAGTCCTTGTGTGTATTTATTTTACTTATTTTTCTTTGGGCCCATTGGCTTTTTAGGTTCAGGGCTGTTACGCAAATTGTGGGGCACGTGGCTGGCATTATTGTTTTCTTTCTTATGATGGGCACCCTGTCGTATTATTTTTCCGATTATCTCGAAGGCTTTATCTACTTTGAACATTGGACGGAGTATATGATGAAAATGTTGAGCAGTTGGGATGCCCTTCGCATCCACGATCAGTATATCATTACAGTGGGTGTTTATTATGTGATCCGTTATTTTCAAGGATTGCAAAAGGAGGAGCGTGAGAAAAGCGGGCTCATCATCCATAACAGAGAGATGCAGATATCGTTGCTCAAATCGCAAATCAACCCGCACTTTCTTTTCAACACATTGAATTCAATAAGCACCTTGGTGAACTCAAGCAAAGAGCAGGCGCGCAAAGTGATCACACAACTATCGGATGTTTTCCGGTATGCCCTTGATTCGCACAGTGGCGAAATGGTAAAGCTGATACATGAGATCGAGTTTATAGAGAACTACATCCGCATACAACAGGTGCGCTTTGGCGACCGGCTGAAATTCGAAAAAGCAATTGACCCCACATGCCTCGGTGTTTCAATACCGCCCATGATCTTGCAGCCCTTAGTGGAAAACTCGGTGAAGTATGGCATTGGCCCCAAAGAAGAAGGGGGCACCATTTCATTGATCGTAAAGAGATCGGGGTCGGTAATTTATTTTGAGGTAAAAGACGATGGCCTTGGCTCCAATGCACAAAAAGTATTGGATGGAAGTTCGAGCGGTGTGGGCATGCGAAATACCGACCTGCGGTTGAAAAGTTATTTTGGCCCCGAGTCGCACCTTCGTGTGCGGTCAACCGAGCTGGGCTATACCGTGAGTTTTTTTATTGAAGCAAACGACATGGGAACTAAAGTAAAGGACACATACGAAAAACAATTATTATGAATACAACTTGTTTGATCATTGATGATGAAAAATTGGCCCGCGAGCTTTTGCGCGAATACCTAGAGTCATTTCCGCAAATTGAAATTGTGGGTGAGTGCAATAAAGGATCAGATGCCGTAGAAGAAATAAACAAACTGGAACCCGATTTGATTTTTCTGGATGTGCAAATGCCGGGCATGAACGGGTTTGATGTACTGGATGAAATCGTGCACGAGCCGTATGTTATTTTCACAACGGCCTACGATCAATATGCCATCAAAGCATTTGAAAGAAATGCCATCGATTACTTGCTGAAGCCGTTGGATCAGGAGCGGTTTAAGTTGGCCGTGGAGCGTGCCTTGCAAAGGAAGAAAATGGAAGCCGGAAATTTGGAAGACCTGCTGTCGGGCATGCATAAACCTGTGCCCCGCGCCTCCTACGACTCCCATATTTTTGTTCAAAAATCGGAGAAGCTTTTCAACTTGCCTGTGGAAGAAATCATATACTTGGAAGCGTCTGGCGATTATACCGTGATCTCCACCAAGAACGATCAATTTGTAAGCTCATCGGGCATTGGCAAGCTGGAAGAACTGATGAACCCCGACATTTTTATACGCGTGCACCGCTCCACGATTGTAAACCTTAATTTTTTAAAAGAGATAGAGCGCCATTTTAACGGTGGCATGATCGTGAAGATGCAAAACGCAAAAACTTTTCCGGTAAGCCGCACCTACGCCAAAATGATCAGGAAGAAAGTGGTTTAATGCAAACGGTGTTCCGCAATTAACTTCCTTAGATTTTGAACATTGGTATTGCATTCCCTCTGCAATCCCTTCATGACATCTTTCTCTGTTGGGGTGTGGGTGCGCATCCACGGGATCAACATTTTTTTATCATGCCAGTTTCCGATAAGGTCTGCGCTTTGCACTAAGAAGGGATCAATCTTGTTTTTTTTCGTTGCTACAGCCGTGAGATAAATTATCTCCTTGATGGACTTGCGCAAGCCATGAAGGTCTTTTTGTGCAAAGCCCAATGATAAAACTTCATTCAATTCACTAACTTTCTTGTGCAGGTATAAAGTGTAGGTGCGCGATTTTATTTTTTCAATCTCTTTAAGCATTACTCTCTTCTGCTGCCGCACCGCTTTGATGTGGGCAGGCACATCTTTGATAAACCGCCTTACCGCACGGTCGGGCGAAATAAAAAACGGAGTATGGATGTGTGTGTATTGATCGAGGAGTTCTTTGCGCAAGGTTGCTTCCCTAAGTTTTCCGGTTGCGCGAAAAATGGTCCTGAACGGAATAAAATTTTTATGCTCGCGAAATCCTTTGTCGTTGAAATGGATCAAGCCAAGCAGCATCTTTATTTTTTTGATCTCCAACCGAATTAAGTGCAAGTCTTCTTTTTCCGTTCCGGATGGAAATGATTTCAACAACGCTTGCAGGCGTTTGCATCTTTTTTTTGTGAACCGCTCTAATGCCTTCATCCAGCAAGCCTTCAAATAGATTTTTCCAAAATCACAAACTCCAATTTCATTTTGGGTTGGCCAAAACGCGGGTCGCTGAAAGCAAAAGGTTTTCGTTCACCTGTAAGGTGATAGCCGTGCCGCACATACCAATCGATCAATTCCTGGCGCACAGAAATCACCATCATGAAGATGGATGCACAATTTTGTTTTTTGGCTTCCTCCTCTGCCGCCTTCAATAGCTGTTTGCCAATTCCTGCGCCTTGCCTATGGGGCTTCACCGTGAGCATGCCCAAATAAAGGTTGCCCGATTGAAAGCTCAAATCAACGCAACCCTGGATTTCATTTTTTTCCACAAACTTTAATAGTATAGTGCCTGGTGTTTTTATGCGATCGGCAATAGCGGCCGCATCGG
>JANOQB010000618.1:0-5371 GCA_031422215.1 Cytophagales bacterium
CAATCCTGCTTTCACAATTTGGTCTGCCGCTTCGTAGGTCAGTGTTCCTGATTTTGAAACAATCCCTATCCTGCCTTTTTTAAATACAAACCCAGGCATGATGCCCACCTTGGCTTCACCGGGTGTGATCACTCCGGGGCAGTTGGGCCCAATCAACGTAACTTTCCTTTCCTTCACATATTTTTTGGCAATCATCATATCCTTGATCGGTATCCCTTCGGTGATGGCCACTATAACTTTTATACCGCCTTCTGCGGCTTCCATGATCGAATCGGCAGCAAATGCCGGGGGCACAAAAATGATTGACACATCGGCACCTGTTTTTTCCACCGCTTCTTTCACGGTATTGAAAACCGGACGGCCCAGGTGAACCTGACCGCCCTTGCCAGGTGTAACACCGCCCACTACATTGGTGCCATACTCAATCATTTGGCCTGCATGAAAGGAGCCTTCGGAACCGGTGAAGCCTTGGACAATAACTCGGGAGTTTTTATTAACTAATACACTCATAGATGCGTAGGGTTAGTGTACAAAATTAGGAGAATATAATTGCCTTACAAGATGGGTGGGTGCATTTCAAATTGACGCACCATTCCAGCAAGTCTAACATTTTGAAATGAACCCCGATCAGCATAAAAAAACCCCGCACTGGGCGGGGTTTTTTTTTAATTGGAATACGTTCCCTTATTTCTGCGCTTGCGTTTTTAATTTGTTCCTCAACAAGAATTCTTCATACGATTCTTTGTAGGAGATATTATCAGGGGCCATTTTGATAACTTCTTCATAGGCCGTGATGGCATCAATGAAAAGTTTGTTTTGTTCAAAGAAGGCGGCTTGTATCAGTTTGTTCAACTCCGATGTTTCGGTGCCCAATTCATTGTTCAACTCGGCAAATGATTTCTTGATCGATTCGTGCCGGGCCTGCGATAATTTCTTGATCAAATGCTGTTCCGATTTGCTCTTGCCATCGGCTTTCGATTTAACCTCAACCAATATGGCGGTTTCGTTGGCAAACTTAGGGTCGCTCAAGTCCACGCGAACGGATGTTTCGGGCGTTTCTACTTTTACCAATTCTTCGTCAAACATGTTTTTGAAAGAAACTACATAGGGGGCACCACCTTTCCCTTCCCAGTTTACAAAGGCAATGTTGCTGAATATTTCTGCATTCTGATTTTCAGGAAGAAAAACTTTGATGTCTTCCAAACCACGGTGTACGGCCCCCGTGGCACTCAACCTGTTTTTCTTTGCTTCCGCAGAATTGCTGCTCAAAATGAAGTCGGTGTATTTGTTGAGTACGCTCGATCCTCCTCCTATCTTCGAGGCCAGGTCAGCCACTTTGTAGGTGTCGGCCTTTTTTACTTCTAAGGGTTTGCCGGAAGAATGCACCAACCCGATGGATGCATTTTCAGTAACCCTCAGCTCATCGCCCATTTTAAGGCTTGCCCCTGTTTTCACAGGCTGCCACGTGTCGCCAGACTTAATTTCATTTGCCCCCTTGTTGGCAAGGATACGAAATGCGTAATCCTGACCCTGTACAAGTGTGTTCAACATGAATAGACCAACCAAAACTAAAAATCTTCCCTTTTTCATTGTGTTGTTAAGTTTTACAGTACGAAATTACTAAATAATCGTGCCAAATTCGACATCACTCCGTTAATACCTCGTTTTCGGTTTTAGTAAGTGTCCTTTTATAACGCCAAATATTGAATTGGTTCTTGAAGCCCTTATAGATGTCGTAGCTGGGGCCTACCAGGGCTGCAGCCGCCAGCGTCAGCGTCAAATCCAATTTAAATGTGAAGTAGGCAAAGAAATAGACGATCATGCCTGAGATTGTTAAGATTTGAAATATCTGAATGGTAACTGACAGGGCGTCAAACCAAGCGGGCAATTTTCTGTCAATAGTGATGAAAAGAGCGATTGTGAAAAAGCAAACCAGAAAAGCGATGGCATATTTCTGCCACCCCGAAAGCGAACTAACATAATCTTCATTCAAAATCATGGCCACAATATTGGCATGCACAATCACACCAAACATATCGGGGTTGGCCCTGCCCGCCACTTTCTTGTTCAATGGGGTAAAGTATTTATCGTTCCACGAGGGATCACCAAAATAACCACCCAGAAAACCCATGATCACGATCTTGTCTTTGAATAGCGATGAGTCGAAATCAAGATTGAACAATTGATCAACATCAATAGCATAAAACATTTGTGGGTAACGGGTCGTGGATGTTTCCCTGGCTCGCACGGACTTTAACCGGATGTCTTGCATTTCAACATTGCCCTTATAATTTATTATTTCTTCTTCTCTTTTTCTATTTAGGAACCGCTTGGTTTTTGCGGAGTCGAACATCATTGTCATTTGCACCCCAAAAGCATATTGTTCATCGCCATGCATGATATATTTTGGAACAAATGAACGACACTGCTTTACATCTTCCTGATAAACTGCCGGTGGGTCGGTAATCAGGTTGGCATAGCCATGTTTGGAATATAAACTAAAGCTGAGATCAGAATATTCCATGGTATCATATACATCAATGGCATTGGGGTTTAGTGCTGTCTCTGCTTTCTGTAGCAATTTTGAAACTAACACCACATTGCCTGCTTGCTTAATGGCATCTTCAAGCAATAAATTTCCCAGCGTATCGAGCAAGGCCGGGCAGTTTACGCTATCGCGCAAGCGCCCCTCACAATTAAAATAACTGTCTATTCCTATTACCCTGGGTTTAAACTGCCTGATGATATTAATTTGCTGGGCTACATCCCTCCGGGCGAGATTCCCAATATTTACTATAACAATACGTTCATCAACCAGCGGATCGGGCCGTAAATTTGAAAACGCATAGTCGGTCATTTCAAAGTCGGTCAATGCCTGGGATATGGGATCAAAGGCATTGAACAGTTTGAAGTCGGTGACCTTGCTAAAAATCCACATCATGAAGAACACAAATAATGTGATAGCAAGACATTGGAGCCAAAATTTTTTCATAAATCAGGAAGTTGTAAAGTAAATTTAGAAATTTAACCCAATCAATCGCCAACCATTTTGAAAAACGCTTCTGCCAATCGGCTCTCTTTACAGGATTTTGATCGCGAAATATCACTGGGCAACCCTGTTGTGCTTGCCCAGGCCGTTACATTGGCTGAAAGCAAACTTGATGAAGATAGGTCATTGGCCGATCAACTCATTGAGAAATTACTTCCGGCCACAGGCAAATCGGTGCGCATAGGTATAACCGGTGTGCCGGGCGTGGGCAAAAGCACCTTCATCGAAGCCTTTGGAAAACACCTGACATCCTTGTCAAAAAAAATTGCCATACTCACCATTGACCCCAGCAGCGCAAAAACAAAGGGCAGCATTTTAGGTGACAAAACGCGCATGGAGGAACTCGCCAAAGATCCACTCGCTTTCATACGTCCTTCCGCTGCCGGCTCAACATTGGGAGGAGTAACGGATCGCACCCGCGAAGCTATTTTATTGTGTGAAGCTGCAGGTTTTGAAATTATCATTATCGAAACTGTGGGTGTTGGTCAATCCGAAACGGCTGTGCGGAACATGGTCGATTTTTTTCTGTTGCTCATGCTGGCTGGGGCTGGCGATGAATTGCAGGGAATAAAAAAAGGCATCATGGAAATGGCCGATGGTGTGGTGATCACCAAAGCCGATGGCAGCAACCTTAGTAAGGCCAATCAAGCGTGTGCCGACTTTCAATATGCGTTGCACTTGTTTTTAGAACCAGATTCGAAATGGAAACCTACCGTGCTCACTTCTTCAGCACTGGAAAAAAAAGGAATCAAAGAAACGTGGGATATGATTGATGAATATGTGAAGTTCACCCGCAACAACCTCTATTTCGACCACCAACGACAACAGCAAGATTTGATCTGGTTCCGTGAAAGCATTCAGCACCGCTTTATTCAACGATTAGAAAAATCGGAAGCGATAAACTCTAAAATAAAATTGTTGGAAGATCAGATCACGAGTAAAAAAACACTTCCTTCCAAAGCGGCCAAAGAAATCATTGATGATTTTTTTTCTGCATAGGTTTTGATTTGTTGAAAGCAAACGGACAGTGGCGGCAACTGTTCTGGCAACAAAAACCTCTCTTCAAGTGATAGGAAGCCGTGAATACCATCAGCCCATCTTCCATGTAATAATCTTCCAATTCTTTCAACGAGGTCTTTTTGTCCGCTTCCATATTCACGGGTTTATAAACGAACAGTGATCCCTGCATTTACATTGAAGCCCATGGTGCTGTACCCATAAACTTCCTGATAATCTGCATCCAGGATATTTTTTAAGTCCGCAAAAAAAGTGGCCTTCTTGTTTTTCAGTTTGTATTCAGCATACACATCAATTAAAGTATAGGCTTCAAGGCCAACGGCTTTGTTCGTAAAGGTGGTCATATCAAAATACAAGTCGCTTCTTTTGCCAAACGTTTTGGCATTGGCACTTATATAAAGATGATCGTTCAATTGATAACCCAGGTTTAAGCCAATCATGTGATTCGGTCTGCGGATCAAATTATTGTAGGTAGTGTCTTTTCCTGCGGCCCTGGTTTTCACCTCGCCATCCACATAAGAATAAAATGCTTTGGTTATCAGTTTAGAACTCAAATGAAAAGTGGCCTCCAGCTCGGAACCTTTATCTTTTTGAACATCCATATTGAAATTGGAAGGATAGACATAGACGATCACATCTTCGATTTTTCTCGTGAACGCAACCAAACGCAACTCAATCCTTTTGTTGGAGGAAAGCCATTGCGAACCGATTTCCTTGCTATTGCTCTGCTCTGGTTTCAGTTCAGGATTGGCACCGTACTCGCCATATAATTGATAAAGGGATGGTGCCTTGAAGCCGGTGGATATATTTGCAAACAGTTTCAAACCATTGCCAAAAAGGTAGGATGGATTGATGCTGTACGTAAAATTTTCTCCAAACTTGGTGTGTTGGTTATACCGACCGCCCATCTCAAAAGAAAAATTTCCAAACCGATTGAACATGGATAGGTAAGGACTAAGAATTGTTACGGAAGGATCAGCCTCAGTGGCAGTCTTATCAATCATGGCAAAATTTTGCCGGGCAATGCCGCCTAAAAATTGAACGTGGTCGCTCACCCTGTAATTGGCAAACAGTTCGGTGTGATTGAATTTTCCGAAATAATCCGATCGTGGATAGGTGCCTTCATACATGCGGTCTGTTTGGTTATAGCTGTATTGAAAATTTACTGCGCCCTTTTTTAACTGATAAGAAGCGTGCGTGCCTGTGTTGATAAGCGATGCTTCATACTGATTGAGCAGGTCATCGGTAAAATTGCCCCCATCGTACTGGCCTTCAAACTTCGAATAGCGAAAGAAAGGTTTTATA
>JANOQB010000619.1:0-2590 GCA_031422215.1 Cytophagales bacterium
GTCTCTCTTTTGATGCTTTATAAATTACCGAGTCTGATTTCAAATCGTCTGTAAGTCCATGAAGATACTTCTGTAAGGCTGCTTCATCCCCCATGTCTTGTCTAAAATTTTCAACATAGAATGCTAAAGTAATACCAATAAAAAGTATCGCGAAGTCAAAAATGTATTTCTTTATTTTGTCCATCACCATTTGTAAAATTTACAAACTATTGCATACCCTTATTGAACATATTCATTCTATGCACGTCATCCAATCTCAACTCAAATACTTCGCTATACCCAACTCCAACCCGCGCAACTCGGCAAGCCCTTTTAATCTTCCAATGGCGGTGTATCCGGGCAATGTTTTTTTGGTGAGGTCGTCCAGCATTTGATGGCCGTGGTCGGGGCGCATGGGAATAGACCGCTCAGTACGCTTCATCAATATAATAATTTCGCGCACCACGGCCGGCATGTCGGTATCGCCACCCAGATGGTCGGCTTCGTAAAAATTTCCTTCTTCATCGCGTTTGGTGTTTCGCAGATGCAAAAAGTGGATGTTGTTGCCTAGCCGCTTCACCATGCCGGGCAGGTCGTTGCCAGGGCGCACACCATAGCTGCCCGTGCAAAAGCAAAGACCATTGGCCGGGGAAGGTGCAGCCTCCAAAAGTTCTCTAGCATCTTGTTCGGTGCTCACCACCCGGGGCAATCCTAAAATCGGATACGGTGGATCATCGGGGTGGATGGCGAGCTTAAGTCCGAGCGATTCGGCAACCGGAACAATTTGTTGGAGAAAATAAAACAAGTGCTCCTTCAATTTTTTAGCGTCAATGTGCGCGTATGTTTTTAGTGCCGTTAATATTTGTTCTTCGGTAAACCGCTCTTCGCTGCCGGGCAAGCCAAGCAAGGCATTGTTGTAAAGTGTTTCTTTTTCAACGGGCGTCATTTTTTCAAAGCGGTCTTTTGCTTTGTTTATTTCCTCTGCGGTATAATCTTTCTCTGCGTGTGGCCGTTTCAAAATAAAAAGATCGAAAGCGATGAAAGCTGCTTTCTCGAAGCGGAGTGCTTTGCTGCCGTTGGGCATGGTGTAACGCGGATCGGTGCGCATCCAATCGAGTATGGGCATGAAGTTGTAGGTGATAACCTTCAGGCCGCAACCGGCCACATTTTTTAAACTGATTTTATAATTCTCAATCCATCGCTTGAAATCACCCGATTGTTTTTTTATGTCTTCGTGCACAGGCAAACTTTCGATCACCGTCCAGGTGAGGCCCGCCTCTTCCACTTGCTTTTTGCGCTGGTTGATTTCTTCCGGTGTCCAAATATCACCTACCGGAATGTGGTGAAGCGCAGTGACCACACCTGTGCAGCCTGCCTGCAGGATGTCTGATAAACTTACGGGGTCTTTCGGCCCGAACCACCGCATGGTTTGTTCCATTAAATGCATAGCGAGTTGGTTAGTGATGTCACGCAAAATTGCCTGAGGCTCTCGAAGGCGATTTTGCAATCAGTTTGATCCCGATAGTTATCGGGATCAAACTGACAGGTTCCCTTCATGTTGCGTAACATCAGTTAGTTAGTAAAAAAAATTGGACAATAATTGTAAAGGTATAAAGACAAATTTCATTTCAGGTTTATAACCGTGGAATGGTGAGCCCGCCATCCACCATAATTACCTGGCCGGTGGAGTAAGGGAAATTGCCCGTTGCCAGCGTGGCAACCACTTTGCCAACATCATTGGGCAATCCCCAACGTTTTTGAACTGTCAACCCTGCTTCAATCAACTTATCGTATTTTGCTTTTACCCCCGCTGTCATGTCGGTGCTGATGATGCCAGGCCGCACTTCATAAACGGGAATATCAAACTCACCGAGGCGCACAGCAAACAGTTGAGTGGCCATGCTAAGCCCGGCTTTCGAAATGCAATATTCTCCTCGATTAACAGAAGCTACCGTTGCTGATATAGACGAAATATTTATGATGCAACCACTAAATTCCTGGTCGGTTTTTTTTTGCTCTATCATCCAGTTGGCGACTTGCTGCGTGAGAAAAAAATTTCCTCGTAGGTTGATGGAAAGAACTTCATCAAAACTTTCCTCCGAGGTTTCCAGCACATCGCGCCTCTCTTTGGGGGCAATGCCCGCGTTGTTTACCAGCACATTTAGCCTTCCAAAATGGTTTTTTGTTTTTTGGATAATTTTTTTCCTGTCTGCTGAAGAAGAAACATCGCCCTGACAGTAAATCAAATCCGCGCCAATATCCCGTAAGGATTTTATCACATCGGCCACGTGTGATTCTTCTCGTACTCCATTAATGGCGATGTCAAATCCATGGTTGGCAAGGTGTGTGGCAATGCCCAGACCTATGCCGCGGCTGCCTCCAGTGATCAGTGCTGTTTTTTTCATTTTCGAGCTGGAGAAATTATTTGGCTTTGATTTTAAATCCAATTTTTCTTCTATTTTTTTGTGCTGATAACTCTGCGTCATTTTTCAAGAGATAGTTAATAGCCTCGTGAACATCGTTAAATTTTTTATCGTATTTCTTTTCTAATCTAACTATTTTAAGATTCATTTCGGTTTATAAATTTTTGATAATTCGAGTGGGCTTTTCT
>JANOQB010000620.1:0-2815 GCA_031422215.1 Cytophagales bacterium
GTTCATTCAAGTTATTTTGCTGCGATGGATCGCTGGCGTTTATTTCCGATGGAACATACCGGAATGTGGTGATGCTAAGGCCACACATAAATGCTTCCAACTCGGGTGCGGCCGCCACTTCATCGAATAGCATTTTGGCCAAGTCAATATCCTGTTGTATCAGTTGTTGAAAGCCATCGCGTCCAATTTGCCTGAATGCCATCCACACTTTCAAAGCTTTAAAGCCCCGTGTGTTTTGCATTCCATATTCATAAAAGTTTACAGGCTCTTCCGCTCCTTCTCCCTTAAAATTATAGTAGGCAGGCTTGAAGCTGAAGGCGTCAATCAAGTGCTGCTTGTTGCGCACCAATGTGCAGCCCGCTTCGATGGGCGCATAAAACCATTTGTGAGGATCAATGGCCACCGAGTCGGCAAGGGCCAAGGCTTTCAAATTTTTTGATGCACTTGGCAAACCTGCAGCAGGCGCACCGTAGGCTCCGTCCACGTGAAACCAAAGATTGAACTTTTTGCATACGAGAGAAATTTCTTCCAACGGATCCACTATTCCTATGCTTACCGTGCCCGCATTGCCAACCACACAAAATGGATGGTGATCGGTTTTCAGGTCTTCAATTATTTTTTGTTCGAGCGCAACCACATCCATCTCGCGGTTTGCCAAAGGTTTTATCCATCGAATGCTTTTCAATCCCAACCCAAACAAGTCGGCAGCTTTGTGTATCCAGGTGTGATTTTCTTCGGATGCATAAATCAACAGTTGCATGTTGTTCAATCCTTCTTCGCGAATATTCCAATCTGCTTTGGCTTTGCGGGCAGCCAGGAAGCCGATGAAGTTGGCCATGTTGCCACCGCTTACCATCACGCCACCACAGTCAGTGGGGTAGCCAATAAATTCGGCCATCCATTTTATTGTTTGCAATTCAATTTCTGTTGCGAGGGGCGAAAGTATTCCTGCGCCCACGTTCGGGTTGATGGTGGATGCAAGCATATCGGAAAGTATTCCGATGGGCGTTGGTGTGGAGGTGATGTATCCGAAAAACATGGGATGCCCGTTGAAAAGTGAATTTTCAAAAAGCATCTGTGCCGATCCGTTCAATAAATCTTTTGGTGATGCAATGCCTTGCGATGGGAGTGCGCCATCGCCCAACAGGGCTTTGAGTTGCAATGGCAATTTCCCTTTTGTCACTGATCGGGTTTCGAAGCTGTTCAAAAAGTCGGCAATCTGATCAACGAGTTCGTGGCCCGCTTTTTTGAAATCATCGCTGCTCATTTCGATAGGTGTGAGACCTTTGCGTTTTTCTGTGCTCATGAATTTTATTTTTGACGGCAAGGTAGTACGAAATATGAATTTTGATTGCCGAATTATGGATAAGGATATTGCCCAATAATCGCCATCCATCAGCGATCAAACAAATTTTTTCAACTTTCCTAAAATAATCCGGCACCATGCTCCGTCTATCCCGTTATAACGCGCAGATGGAAATATGGAACTGGCCATGCAGGAGTTAAAGCAAAACACATTTCTTAGGGAAAAGGACAAACTGTTGGGCTTTATCCGTAGCCGGGTGGGCACGGTGGAGGATGCGGAAGATATTCTTCAAGATGTGTTTTACCAATTTATTGAAGGATTCAATTCCATCCAGTCGCTCGATCGTGTCACTTCGTGGTTGTACAGTGTAGCCCGAAATAAAATCATTGACCGCTATCGTAGGGATGCTGCCAGACCAAAGAGAACCGATTTTGAATTGCTGGCAGGCCGCGATGAGGATGCGCCTCTCACCCTGGCAGAAATTTTGCCCGACCTCGACAACTCGCCTGAATCTACTTTGCTGCGCGAAGCTATCTGGGACGAGATCACAGAAGCCCTCGAAAATTTACCTTCTGAACAACGTGAGATTTTTATCCAGAATGAAATAGAGGAGAAAGGGTTTAGGGAAATTTCGGAAGAAACAGGAGTATCCATAAACACATTGCTTTCGCGAAAGCGGTATGCCATCATTGCGTTGCGCAAAAGTTTGCAAAATTTTTATGACGATACGTTGGGGAATTAGGGATTGGGCATTAGGGATTAGGCATTCTGATTTGAGTTTGTATTTGACTTTGACTTTGATTTTGTATTTGCATTTGACTTTGACTTTAAAATAAAAATAGAATTTATGAAACAAGGAATGTGGGCAGGAAAAATTTTGTTGATGGCTTTGGCTGCGATCAGCTTCATTTTTATTGCGATCGTTGTCACTCAATATTTATGGAACTGGCTTGTGCCTGAGTTGTTCTCCGGGCCTGTTATCACCTTTTGGCAAACAGCGGGGTTGCTGGTGTTGAGCAAGATTTTCTTCTGGAGTTTTGGGGGCAAGTGCCGATGTCATGGAAGCCAGGGGGGTGGCCCTTGGAAATATTATTGGAAGGAAAAGTGGGCGGGCATGAGCCCCGAAGAGCGCGACCGTATAAAACAAAAAATGAAAGAGAAATGGTGCTACCGCGAAGAAGGCACACCAACCCGCGAATCGGGCTCTTCAAACGGTTGAGGGACGACATCCCAAAAAATACCTAAACTTTTTTCAAAAAACCCTGAACAATTAATGAAATGAGGCGTTGGAGGAAACTGTGGAAACTTTGGCGATGTCAATAGTTTCCATAGTTTTGCACCCCTTATGGAAGTACACGACATAAAAGAAAAAATTTTAAAAGGCTCTGAGGGGCTTTTTATGAAGTATGGAGTGCGCAGCATTTCCATGGACGACATAGCCCGTCACTTGTCCGTTTCAAAGAAAACCCTGTATCAGCACTTTGCCGATAAGGATGAGTTGGTGACGAT
>JANOQB010000621.1:0-10879 GCA_031422215.1 Cytophagales bacterium
TATTTTTAACCTGCCTGTGGATTTTTTTCCCTTCATAGTGAAAAGTTTTATCGGATGTGAAAGCCTGTCGCCTTCGCCTTTGTTGCCTTTGTTGGTGTTCTTCACAGTGCTCTTCACCAACAAACCTCGCCTTTGTTGGTGCTCTTCACCATAGTCGTTAACTTAAGGGAAATGGTTTTCAACTTTAGAACAATAAACTTTTATATGCCCCAGAGGGCAATGTCATTAAGTTAAGAGCAGGGAAGGGAAAAAGGGCTATGGTATTAATAGTTTTGAGGTGTCGAAACCTTAAAACTTACCATAGCCCATGCAGGAAGCAAATTTAAAAATTATCTCCAGACTGAAGCGTTTTGTAACGGCCATATCTTCCCATAAAGAATTGCTGCAAAGGTTCAGTGTTTCCGATCAGCATTTTGTTCGTGATCGGAAATTGCCCTTTTCAAAGTTGGTGCTGTTCATTGCCAAGCTCTGTAAAAAGTCACTCAGCATCGAATTGGAAAAGTTCTTTGAAGAAACCGGAGGCTCAATGGAGTGTTCAGTGAGTGCCTTCGCCCAGCAACGTGTTAAACTGAAGCCCCATTTTTTTAGTTGCTGGAACAATGTCTTGCAAAACAGTTTTTATCTATGCTACGGCAAAGCTGTCAAGCGATGGAAAGGATACCGGATTGTTGCGGGGGATGGCTCTGCGATAAGCCTTATTAATACGCCCCCTTTGAATCATTACTTCGGTGGGCAAAGCAACCAACACACTGATTTCGTACAAGCCAAAACGTTTTATCATTACGATGTCCTCAATGAACTGATCTTGTTGGCGAAAATAAAGCCCTACCGGTGTGGGGAATTGAACATCGCTTATAGGGCGATAGAGGAAACCCAACAAGACATGGTCATGATCTATGACCGGAATTTTAGCAACTACAAAATGGTGGCCCTGCACTTGTGGCAGAGAAAAGAAAGGAAGTTCGTGATACGTGCAAAGGAAACACAGAACATGATCAAAGCTTTTATCCAAAGCGGCAAGCCTTCTTCCGTTGTTGACATGTCGCCCACCCCCTCGGCTATAGTAGGGTTAAAGAAAAGCGGTTTTGAGATAACCAGGGACACATTGGTCCGGGTAAGATTGGTCCGGGTTGAACTGCCAAACTCCATAGAAGTATTGATCACCAATTTATGGGAAGGACAGGGACACCCTGTAGAAGAGTTTAAAGATTTATACTTTATGCGCTGGGGAATAGAGACCAATATTTCAATACAGAAAAATATCCTCCAATTGGAATCCTTCAGCGGGCTGAGTGTTTTTTCCGTGTTACAGGATTTTTATGCCACCGTGATGATGACCAACCTTCACTCCATACTCATCAAAGAGGCACAACAAACCGTAGAAAGCACAGTAACAGAAAGAAAATACCCCGTCAAGATTAATCGAAACAAATCCTTTGGAAAACTCAAGGTAAACCTTGTCCACTTGTTTTTACACCATGACCCCCAACTGATTTTGCGAAAGCTCCACGACCATTTTATAAGGGATGTCTTGCCTGTCCGGAAGGGGAGGTCATTTAAACGCGTCAGAAAAAATATCCAATCAAAAAGTAAGTATAAAACTTTTACAAACTTCAAACCTGCTTATTAAAAATGCCCCCTTAACTTAATGACATTGCCCGCTGGGGCAAATACCCGATATGAACTTCGTTCTACAAACAGGTTACGCCTCTGGCGTAATACTAACTTCTTAAGTTAACGACTATGGTGAAGAACACCAACATGTGCGAGCCCCATCCCCGGCAGCCCATGAGGATATATCTCTACACAAATCACATATTTTAATTCTCAAAATTTCTTGTACATCTTTTCTATGGCCGTTGCGCACAATTTTTTCTGGTAAGGTTTTAGGTATGTGTTTAGCACGTATTGAATGAACGATAAAGGGTACACGCATCAGGGATCGCATCCTGATAATTCCAGTGAGTGGTACCTGAAACTTTGCATGTCTTCATCCAACTAAAACCTAACCCTACATGAAGGCACTTGTACCAGTCATTGACGATCTTTTATCCCCTCTTCTGCCTGCCTTCAAGAAGGATAAATTCACCCACAAAGAGGTAAACGAAAACCCACCGTTGCGCTCCGAACTATTTAGCAAAGAGCAAATGGAGATACACGCGCACTACTTGGCCATCAATCATTCAATTGTCAGCCGGCAATCGCCCGAGTTGTTGTTAAAAGGATTATCTGAAAACGAAGATATCTTGTTTCAGGTAAATGAGCTGCTGAAAAAAAGTATCCTCGAAAAGAAATCGATCAGCCCGGCTGCCGAGTGGTTGCTTGATAATTTTTTTCTGATAGAAGAACAAATCCGGATAGGGAAACGCTACCTGCCCAAGGGCTATAGCAAAGGGTTGCCAAAATTAAAGAGCGGCTTTCCCCGTGTTTACGACATCGCCATAGAATTGATTTCGCATAGCGATGGCCACATCGACATGGATAGCCTTTCCAATTTTATACAAGCCTATCAAAAAGAAAACAGTCTTACCCTGGGCGAATTATGGGCCATACCCATTATGCTACGCTTGGCCTTGTTGGAAAACCTTAGCCGGGTAGCGGCCATGATTGCCGTTAATAGAAAAGATTCTGCATTGGCCAACAAATGGGCCAACCAAATTATAGAAACAGTAGAAGCCAGCCCCAAAGACCTGGTGCTTATCATTGCCGACATGGCCCGGTCCAACCCACCTATGGTAAGCGCGTTTGTGGCCGAGTTTGTGCGCAAACTACAATGGAAAGGCCCCGAACTTTCCTTGCCGCTCAATTGGGTAGAGCAACACCTTTCGGGAACCAATACCACCATAGCGCACTTGGTGGCAATCGAAAACCAGAAGCAGGCAGCAGACCAGGTTTCGGTAAGCAACAGCATAAACAGTTTACGTTTTCTGGCCAAGATGGACTGGCGCGAGTTTGTGGACGCCATGAGCGTAGTGGAACAAACCCTGCGCAACGACATAGCCGGGGTTTATATAAGCATGGATTTTTATACCCGCGATGAATACCGCCACCAAGTGGAAAGCTTGGCAAAGTCAAGCGATCTGGAAGAAGATGCCATTGCCCAAATTGCCATCGACCTGGCAAAAAAAAGTTTCATAGAAAATAAACACGACAAGCGCAAAGCACACGTGGGCTACTATTTAGTGGGCGCGGGAGTTGCCGAAACAGAGAAAACAGCAGGCTCAACGATTACCGTGCCCCAGTGGTGGAGAAAAAAATTATATGATTCCGCTTATGGGGTGTATGTGTTGGTGGCGTTGCTCATTACCGCCTGCGTGGGGTCCATCATGCTGATGAAAGCCATTGAGGATGGATTGCGTTTAGCCTGGTTGGTGGCGGTGGGCCTGGTTTCTATTTTAAGTGCCAGTCAATTTGCATTTGCATTCACCAATTGGTGGGCTACCCTGTGGATAAAACCCAAACCGTTGCCCAAGCTGGATTTTTCATTGGGCATTCCAGAAGAATGCCGAACGATGGTGGTGGTGCCCACCTTATTGTTCAATCCCCCGCAAGTTGAACGGTTGATCGAAGATCTTGAAGTGCGCTTTCTGGCCAACCGCGATCCTAATCTTTTGTTTGCCTTGCTCACCGATTTTCCAGATGCACCTGCAGAAACAATGCCCGAAGACATGGCCCTGGTAGCACTGGCGAAAAAAAGCATTGAAGGCTTGAACCAACAATACGGAAGGCCATCCAACGATACCTTTTTTCTCTTTCATAGGCCGCGCGTTTGGAATGCCGTGGATAAAGTATGGATGGGCTACGAACGCAAGCGTGGTAAACTCACCGCGCTCAACCACCTGCTCCGGGGAAAATCGAAAAATAATTTTGCCGTGGTGGTGGGTGACGAAAGCATATTCGCCTCATCGAAGTATGTGATCACCCTGGATACCGATACTCAATTGCCCCGCGATGCCGCCTGGAAGTTGGTGGGCTTGATGGCGCATCCGTTGAACCAGGCTGTGTACAGCGCGAAAAAAAAACGCATCACCGAGGGTTACGCCATCATTCAACCGCGCATTGCCGTAAGCCTGCACGGGGCCACCCGATCGGGCTACAGCCGCCTGCACGAAAATGATTCGGGCATTGACCCCTACACCCGCGTAACCTCCGATGTGTATCAGGATATATTTAATGAAGGATCCTTTATCGGAAAAGGTATTTATGAAATTGATACGTTTGAAAAGGCACTGAACAACCGCTTTCCTGAAAACAAAATACTAAGCCACGATTTGCTCGAAGGGAGTTATGCACGTTGCGGCTTTGCCAGCGATGTTCAATTTTATGAGGATCACCCCTCGCGCTACAGCGCAGACATGAGCAGGCGCCACCGGTGGATACGGGGCGACTGGCAAATAGCGAATTGGTTTTTGCCTTTCGTGCCCAATGCTGATAAACATATTGTCAAGAATTCAATCTCCGCGTTATCGCGATGGAAAATTTTTGATAACCTCAGGCGCAGTTTAGTGCCCTTGGCCACTTTACTTTTGCTTATCGCGGGGTGGACTGTGTTGCCCGATGCCTGGTTTTGGACCCTGATGGTAACAGCCCTGGTTTTTATTCCTTCGGTGCTTTCTTCGCTGTGGAATTTTTTTAGCAAGCCCAAGGAAGTAGGTGTAGCTCAACACCTAAACAATGCCCGCCATGTTACCACAAAAAGTATCCTTCAGGCAGCATTTACTTTACTGTGTTTGCCCTACGAAGCATTTGTAAATTTTGATGCCATCCTCCGCACGCTCTGGCGCCTGGCCATCAGTGGCAGGAACCTGTTGGAATGGAACCCCTCTGGTATGGGCCAGAAAAAAACCGAAGGGCTTTTTGCCACCTACCGCACCATGTGGTTCGCACCCGTGCTGTCGCTGGCCGTGCTGGCTTACTTAGTGAGCCTATCATCTCCGGTAGTGTTCATCGCGGTGCCTTTTCTTTTCCTGTGGAGTGCCTCGCCCTGGGCCGTGCATACCTTGAGCAAACCCTCTGTTTCTTCCAAGACCACAATAACCGAAGTTCAAAAAATTTATTTGAGGGAGTTGGCCAGAAAAACGTGGGCCTTCTTTGAAAGCCATGTAACGGTGGAAGACCATTGGTTGCCCCCCGATAATTTGCAAGAGTATCCTATTCCTGTGATCGCCCACCGCACTTCGCCCACCAACATCGGGCTCGCGCTGCTGGGCAATCTTACCGCCTACGATTTTGGTTATGTAACGGCCACACAACTTCTGGAACGCACGTCAAACACGTTCGCCTCGCTGCAAAAACTCGAACGCCATCAGGGGCATTTTTTCAATTGGTACAATACGCAAACGCTAACCGTGCTGCTCCCCCGCTACATCTCCACGGTGGACAGTGGGAATTTAGCAGGCCACCTGCTCACCCTTCGGCAAGGCTTGCTGCAACTGCCGCAACAAAAAATAGTTGGCCGGAAATTTATTCATGGCCTACAGGATACGTTGCGCAATGCCATCAAGCAAAGTAAGGAAGCTGAAAACGGATTGCATAAAAACTTTCAGATGCTGCTGGAAGAAATCGGCACACACCCGGATAACCTACTGGTACTGAAGGATCATGTGGAACATCTCTCCGCACGCTATCGCAACCTTACGCATTCTTTTAGGGAATACATTCTGAGCAACGATAATGGTTGGCTGCTCCCCTTCGAAAAACAACTGGAATCCCTTCATCAAGAGATAACCCTATTGGCCCCGTGGCTGTCGGTGGCCATACCCGAAAAGTTTAAGCATTGGCGGGCAGCTTCTGATATACCCACGCTTGCCATGCTGGCCAACATGGATAGGGAAACAAAACCGGAATTAACGCGCCTCTTAACCCTTGAAAATTCAGCTATCGAAAATGCATGGCTTCATCACTTTGGGGAAACCGTACTTACGGCCAGCAAGGCAGCCCGCGAGCGTATGGCCACCCTTCAAACACTGGCCTCTCAATGTTCGGAATTCGCAGATCAGGAATATGATTTTCTGTACGACAAAACACAACACCTGCTATCTATTGGCTATACGGTGGATGACCACCAGCGCGACAAAGGGTATTACGACCTGTTGGCGTCCGAAGCCAGGCTTGGTTTGTTCGTGGCCATAGCGCAAGGTAAACTTCCGCAGGAAAGTTGGTTTGCCCTGGGCAGAAGGTTGACCACAGCCGGAAACGCATCGGTGCTCATATCGTGGAGCGGATCTATGTTTGAGTACCTGATGCCCAGTTTGGTGATGCCCACCTATGAGAATACCCTGCTTGACGAGATGTGCATGGGCACGGTAAAAAAGCAAATAGAATATGGCGGTCTGCAGGGTGTGCCCTGGGGCATTTCGGAATCGTGCTATAACATGGTGGATGCACACCTTACTTATCAATATCGTGCGTTCGGAATCCCGGGCCTGGGTTTTAAGCGCGGGCTTGGTCAGGATTTAGTGATCGCACCATATGCTACAGCATTGGCGTTGATGGTCGATCCGCAAGCGGCATGCACCAACTTCGAAAAATTAAAGGCCCGCGGCTACGAAAGCCAATATGGATTTTATGAGGCGATCGATTTTACACCGTTGCGCCTTTCGCCCGGACAAACCCAGGCGGTGATCCAAACTTTTATGGCGCATCACCAAGGCATGACATTGCTGTCACTTGCTTACCTGTTGCTCGATCAGCCCATGCAAAAGCGCTTTGAATCAGACCCACAATTTCAAACTGCCTTATTGCTATTGCAGGAACGTGTTCCTAAGTCAACAGGATTTTATTCAGGCTCCGACAATGAGAAGGTGGTAGCTGCCACAACCACTTCCGAAATCAGGGTTATAAAAACACCCGATACGCCTGTGCCGGAAGTTCAACTGCTTTCCAACGGAAGGTATTTTGTAATGGTATCCAATGCCGGTGGTGGCTATAGCCGATGGAAGGAAACAGCCGTTACACGCTGGCGCGAGGACAGCACGTGCGACAATTGGGGAACGTTTTGCTACATCAACGATCTGGACAAAAGCCAATTTTGGTCAACTGCGCATCAGCCCACCTTAAAGCAAACCCAACACTATGAAGCCATCTTTTCGCAAGGCCGGGCAGAATTTCGCAGGCGCGATGAGGAGATAGAAACGTACACAGTGATCATTGTGTCTCCGGAAGACGATGTGGAAGTAAGACGGGTGCAGCTCACCAATCATTCTTCCACAAAGCGAAAATTGTCGGTAACCAGTTATGGTGAAGTTGTGCTGGCCTCCGCGGCCTCCGATGATTCGCATCCGGCCTTTAGCAACCTTTTCGTGCAAACGGACATCATCGCGCATCAAAATGCTATTGTATGCACCAGGCGTCCGCGTTCAAAAGAAGAACATCCGCCCTGGATGTTTCATTTGATGAAAGTGAATGGCGCAGAAGTGAAACAGGTATCGTACGAAACAGACCGGAGCAAATTTATTGGCCGTGGCTTCACGCTTGTTCATCCTTGCGCGATGGACCAAACCAAACCACTCTCCGGCTCGCAAGGTTCGGTGTTGGATCCCATCGTTTCCATTCAATACAAAATAACGTTGGCACCAGGCGAATCTGCCCTCATCGATATGGTGACAGGCGTAAGCGAAACACGCGATGGAAATCAAAGTTTGATTGATAAATACCAAGACCGGCATTTGCGCGACAGGGCGTTTGAATTGTCGTGGACCCACAGCCAGGTTGTGTTGCGCCAGATTGGGGCCACCGAAGCCGATGCACAATTGTATGCCCGCCTTGCCAGTTCCATCCTTTATGTAAATGCGGCCTTGCGCACATCACCGGGCGTGATGTTGAAGAACCAGCGCGGGCAATCCGCGTTGTGGAGTTATTCCATCTCGGGCGATTTGCCCATTGTGCTGTTGCAAATTTCGGATACCGACAACATCGGCTTGGTCAAGCAACTCATCAAAGCACAAGCCTTTTGGCACATGAAAGGCTTGGCCGTGGATGTGGTAATCCTCAACGAAGACCCGAGTACCTATCGGCAGGTTTTGCAAGAGCAGATACAAGGCCTTGTTGTGGCTGGCACCGACATCACCACCACAGAAAAGAAGGGACGGATTTTTGTGCGTCCTATCGATCAGGTTTCGGCAGAAGATCTGATCTTATTGCAGACGGTGGCGCGCGCCATCATCTCCGACACAAAAGGAACCTTGGAGGCACAAGTGAACAAACGGCTTTCCATGAAAACACCCTTCGCAAAATTAGCCACATCCAAACTACAGCCCACGGTGAACCGGAAATTGGAAATACCTTCCCGGCTTCAGTTCTTTAATGGAACGGGTGGCTTCTCACCGGACGGCAAAGAATATACAATCATCACCGAGGGCACAAAGGGGACACCCTTGCCCTGGATCAATGTGATGGCGAACCCACGCTTTGGCACCCTTGTATCCGAGCAGGGCGGCTCATACACCTGGTTTGAAAATGCGCATTCCTTCAGGCTCACGCCCTGGAAGAATGATGCTATTACCGACTGCTGTGGCGAGGCTTTTTACCTGCGCGATGAAGAGAGCACTCGGTTTTGGTCACCCTTAGGTAAACCCGCTCAAGGCCAATCACCGTATATAACCAACCACGGATTTGGCTATACCACCGTGGAGCACATCGAAGATGGGATTTTGAGCGAGGTGTGTGTGTATGTGGATGCGGAATCGCCCGTAAAGTTTGTGACCCTAAAAGTTACCAATCAATCGGGCCGCACACGCACGTTAACAGCCACGGGCTATGTGGAGTGGGTGCTTGGCGAACTGCGGAACAAATCGGAGATGCACACGGTGACGCAATTAGATACGGCCAGTGGAGCGCTCATTGCCCGCAACACATTCAATACAGAATTTCAACAGTACGTTGCTTTTTTTGATGTGGATGATCCTGCCTACACATACACCACCGACCGTGCAGAATTTATTGGGCGCAATGGTACACTTCAAAACCCCGAGGCCATGCAGCGCACACACCTTAGCGGAAGATCGGGTGCAGGGTTGGATCCGTGCGCGGCCTTGCAAGTATTTTTTGAGCTGGAAGAGGGTAAGGAGCGCACGCTTATTTTTAAGATCGGTGCCGGCAAAGATTTGCGCGAGGCTGTTGAAACCATTCAACGTTTTCAGGGTAGCAAGGCCGCGACACGATCGTTGGAACAGGTAAAGAAATTCTGGCAGCATACACTGGGTGCCGTGCAAGTTAAAACGCCCGATGCTTCCTTGGATATTTTGGCCAACGGCTGGTTGTTGTATCAGGTGATTTCGTGCAGGCTATGGGGCCGCACGGGTTTTTATCAGTCGGGTGGTGCGTTTGGCTTTCGCGACCAACTTCAGGATGTGCTGGCCCTGATGCACAGCCAACCCCAACTTACGCGGCAACAAATTTTAACACATGCCTCCAGGCAATTTAAAGAGGGCGATGTGCAACATTGGTGGCATCCTCCGCAAGGCCGCGGGGTGCGAACCTTATGTTCCGATGATTTTGTTTGGCTTCCTTACGTAACAAGCCGATACATTGCCACCACAGGCGATGTGAACTGCTTGGACGAAACCATTTCATTTATTCAGGCACGGGCCCTAAACACAAACGAAGAATCGTACTACGACCTGCCCATTACTTCCGACAGCAAAGCCACGCTCTATGATCACTGCAAGCAATCCCTGGTTCATGCCTTGCGCTTTGGTGAGCATGGCCTCCCGCTGAAAGGTTCTGGCGACTGGAATGACGGCATGAACCGCATCGGCATTAAAGGCAAAGGTGAAAGTGTGTGGCTTGCCTTTTTTCTGTACGATGTATTGGGGCGGTTCTCGAAACTTGCCGCCCTGCGCGGAGACACAAACTTTGTCTCCCGTTGCCACGAAGAAGCAAAACAATTGCACAAAAACATTCAGGAACATGCGTGGGATGGTGAGTGGTACTTGCGCGCCTATTTTGATGATGGCTCGCCACTGGGTTCAAAAAACAATATGGAATGCAAAATCGATGCGATCTCGCAAAGTTGGGCGGTGCTATCGGATGGTGGAGATAAGGAAAGGTCGCTATCGGCCATGCAAGCAGTGGATACATTCCTTGTCAATAGGGAGAAAGGCATCATCCAATTATTGCACCCTCCATTCGATATGGCCGACATGGATCCGGGTTATATAAAAGGGTATGTGCCCGGTGTGCGCGAAAACGGTGGGCAATATACTCATGCGGCCATTTGGGCTGTGATGGCTTTTGCCAAATTGGGCGACACAAAAAAAACGGAAGAACTTTTAAAATTGATAAACCCGGTACATCACGGCACAACATCCACGCACGTGCTTACTTACAAAGCCGAGCCTTATGTGATGGCCGCAGATGTGTATGGCGTGGCCCCGCATATTGGCCGGGGAGGATGGACGTGGTACACAGGCTCGGCCGGCTGGATGTACCAACTTATTTTGGAGTCTTACTTAGGATTGAAACGCCAAAGCGAAACCATAAAATTTGAGCCGTGCATTCCAAAAGACTGGAAATCATTTTCCATAACCTACCGCTTTGAGCAAACCCTTTATCAGATACAACTCAATCAGGAGCCAGGCCTCAAAAACAGTCGGGTACTTTTGGACGTAACGCTAAAACCAAACGACACTTTTCCACTTGTAAATGATCGCGTGGAGCACAAGGTGGTAATATCGGTGGGCGTTGAGCAGGAGGTGGAAGTCAAAAGTCAGAATACAGAAGTTAGAAGTCAGAAGTCAGAATACAGAAGTTAGGAGATAGGAGAGAGGAGAGAGTTTGAATTTGAGTTTGAGTTTGTATTTTAGAATTGACTATGCACATATCTTTTTATAACAAAGAGGCGTAGCCTCGGTCAATTTTGTAACAACGGACTTCAAGT
>JANOQB010000622.1:0-11082 GCA_031422215.1 Cytophagales bacterium
GGTTCAAATTTTCGAGGCCAACCTCGGTTAGGTCAAGGATATTTTTGTTCTTCATTTGTTTCGGGTTTAAATTAAAATAGAACTAACTCCAAGACTTAATAAACCTAATTATTAGTTCATTTCAAACGGTTGCGAAGGAAAAATTTTGGGAGTAAAAGCCAATTGGCAAAAAAGCAGTTGATGTACTTTATTGGCTGAACAGATGATTATATGGTGATATTGCCGGCAGACTTTCCTGGTCGGAATTTGACGTTTCGCTGAGAACTTGATTCTAACTTCTATCTTCTGACTTCTTCCTCCTCGCTTCCAACAACGCCTCAGCCACAATCAAATCTTCCTGCGTGGTGATCTTGATGTTTTCATAACTTCCTTCAAACAAAGAAATCACGAGGCCCGATTTTTCTGCCACGCTGGCATCGTCCGTAAGGCTGGCATCTTCTTTTATCTGATACGCTTGCTTTATCATGGCGATGTCAAAAGTTTGTGGCGTTTGAATTAAGCGGAAACGCGATCGGTCCATCGCTTTCGTATTATCCTGATCGGTCATGCGGATGGATTCTTTCAAGCGTACCGCGGCCACCGCAGTCTTATGCACAGCCGCTAACCGAAAGGAAGCTCCGATAATATCCTCACTCACCAACGGACGAACTCCATCATGAATGGCCACCAAGCCCGGCCCTTCCATTTTATCCAATCCATTTCTTACCGATTGAAAACGGGTTTCGCCACCTTTTTGCAAAGTCAACGGTTTATCGAATTTGTATTTTTTGCAGATGTTGCGCCAGGTTTCAAAGTCATCTTCGGGCAGCACCAACACGATGTTAAGTTTTTCTGAGTACCTGAAAAAAGCCTCGATGGTGTGGAGCAAAATGGGCTTGCCATTAAGTTCCAAAAATTGCTTGGGCAATTTGGTTTTTATGCGGGTGCCTTTGCCTCCGGCTACGATGAGGGCGTGTTCTCTATTCAATTTCGGAAAGGATTTTAATGAGAGAATTTTTTAGCGGAGCCAAGTGTACGGTAACTATTTTCCAAACTATGCATACTTAGTCTTAGTGTCAGCTACGAAATCTTCATAGCCATTCCCTTCGTAAAGTCGCAAATTTCATCAATGCAATTGAGAATGGTTTCAATAATTCTCGCGATGAACGTTCAGACATAGATTAAATCTTTTTCTATGTAAGGCCGGTATCATGAGTTTTTTAAGGCACCCCAGGTAACCATATCAATTTTTCTTTCAGGAAAACTCTCTTCCAAGCTCTCCAATACCTCAACTAGATCCCAGCCCATTGGCTCCTTTAAATCAACCAAAATGTCAATATCACTTTCAGTCGTTTGTTCTCCTCTGGCATAAGAACCAAACAAAGCAATGCTGGCCACCGGGTATTTTTTTTGGATTTCCGCTTTGTTTGCCCTTAACTTGGTTAAGATTTCGTCCTTTGTCATGGTACGAAGTTAAAGAAACTTTGGCAGGACATTTTATTTGGTTAAAAAACTGTCCAAGAGTTATAACGAGAACATTCATTTACCTCATCAATTAGTCAATCAAACTCTTGGAGCGTTGGTTGACGAAAACGAATTTGATATGATACTGCTTCGCATTTTCTTGTTGGCCTTTAATGTGGCGGTAATCACCTATCTGGTGTACCGCCTGCTCCAGATTTATAAATCCTATTCACCCAATAAGAATTGGATCATTGGCATCGGAATTTTTCTTTTGCTGGTGCCCATCACCATGTTGTTTGGCTTTATAAAAGCTTCACCATTGTATTTGTTTTTATACCCGGTGGCCATTTCGCTTCACCTGTATCTGATCCGCAATTCGTAATCTTTTTTTCTGCTAAAAAAAATGCCTGACTTGGGATCAGGCACCTGTTCAATTCATGTTTGGTTTCTTAAATGATCAATAACGCATCGCCATACGTAAGGAATTTATACTTTTCTTTCTTGGCGGTTTCATAAGCCTTCATCACCAGGTCAAATCCACCAAAGGCGCACGTCATCATCAACAAGGTACTTTCTGGCTGGTGAAAATTGGTGACCATGGCACTGCAAATTTTAAATTCGTAAGGAGGAAAAATAAATTTATCTGTCCATCCTTCGCGTTCTTTCAACCTGCTGTTGGCCGACACGGCAGTTTCCAATGCCCGCATGGATGTGGTGCCAATGGCACATACTTTATTTTTATTGTCGAGTGCCTGGTTTACTACTTTCACCACTTCAGGGCCAACCACAAAATTTTCTGAGTCCATCTTATGCTTGGTCAGGTCTTCCACATCCACACCGCGGAAGGTGCCCAACCCAATGTGCAGTGTTACGAACGCAACATCAACGCCTTTTATTTGTAACCGCTTCATCAATTGCTTGGTAAAGTGCATGCCTGCCGTAGGTGCAGAAACCGCTCCTTTGTTTTTCGCAAAAATGGTTTGGAACCTCTCTTTATCGGCAGCTTCAACTTTCCTTTTTATATATTTTGGAAGTGGGGTTTCTCCCAGCGTTTCCACAATCTTATCGAAGGCCACAGAGTCGCCATCAAACAGAAAACGGATGGTACGGCCACGGGAAGTTGTGTTGTCAATAACCTCGGCCACCAAATCTCCATCGCCAAAATAAAGTTTGTTCCCCACGCGTATTTTGCGGGCCGGGTCCACCAGCACATCCCACAGGTGCATTTCGGCATTGAGCTCGCGCAGCAAAAACACCTCTATTTTAGCACCGGTCTTTTCCTTTCGGCCATATAGCCTTGCGGGAAACACCATCGTGTCGTTGGCTACCATTACATCGCCTTCGCCAAAATAATTGACAATGTCTTTGAAGGTTTTGTGCTCAATTTTTCCGGTGCTGCGGTGAAGCACCATCATGCGCGACTCGTCTCTGTTTTCGGCAGGATGTGAGGCGATTAAACTGTTGGGCAGATCAAATTTGAATTCGGATAATTTCATAAGCTTACGGGCTTGTGCCCTTACTAGAAAGGGCAGGGTTTATAATTTAAGGACGCAAAAGTAAGGATTTGTTTGGTTCAGAGAAGTAAAATCATTGTTGGATTTGAAGAAACAAGGTATGTGGCCAGTCTAAATTTTTTTCAGATTGCGTAAAAATCAATGTTTATTGCAACCTGAAATTGCCAAAACAGCGTTTAACCCGCATGCTTACTATTCGATTGATCTTTGAAAGTTTGGGATTTGCCTGGAAGGCTTTGAAATCCAACATCTTGCGCACCGTGTTATCGCTCCTGGGTGTTACTATCGGTATATTTTCTATCATCGCTGTGCTCACGTTGGTTGATTCGTTGGAGAAAAACATCCGCGACAGTTTTAACTTTCTTGGCAGCGATGTGATTTATGTGGGCAAGTGGCCTTTCACCGGTGGCAATGGCCGCGACTGGTGGAAAGATTATATCAAACGGCCCAATGTGTCCTATTCGGAATATCGTTTTCTGCGGGCCAACATGAAGCAGGCCCAAACAGTGGCCATCTATGCCATAGCCGGCAACCTAACTGCAAAAGCAAAAAACAGCAGCATCAACCAACTGAACCTGCGCGGTGCTGGCCCCGACTACGACAGGCTTTTTGAAATGAACTTGGAGGAGGGCCGCTATCTGACCAGCGATGAAATTGAGGGAGGAAGAAATGTAGTCATACTGGGATTTGAAGTTGCCAAAGCACTGTTCCCAAATGAAGAGAACGCCATTGGCAAACAGGTGAAAATAAAAAGCCTAATGTTTAATGTAGTGGGGGTTTTGAAACGCGAGGGCGAAAGTTTTTTGGGCACACCCAGCAACGACTTTGGGTGCATTATTCCCTACGATGCGTTTAGAAAACTATTTCAAACCGGCACAGGCCGGTGGAACGAATTGGGTTCATCTGTTGGACTGAAAGGAAATGCCAATGACGTGGGCTTGGTGGAATTGGAAAACGAAGCGCGCGGCCTGATGCGCGTAAGGCGTGGGCTGAAGCCGATACAGAAAGACAACTTTGCATTGAACCGCCCGGAGGCAATTGCCAATGCAATAGGAAGCGTGTTTGATGTGTTGAGCGTGGCGGGTTGGATCATCGGTGGGTTCTCGATGTTGGTGGGCGGGTTTGGCATTGCCAACATCATGTTTGTGTCGGTGAAGGAGCGCACCAGTATTATTGGTTTGCAGAAGTCGCTGGGCGCGAAAAACTACTTCATCTTATTTCAATTTTTGTTCGAATCCGTTTTTCTGAGTTTGATCGGTGGTCTTGCGGGATTGTTTTTGGTGTGGCTGCTCACGCTCGCACCTTTTGGGAGTTTGCAGGTGGTGCTGTCGGTAAAAAATATTGTGCTGGGCCTTGGGGTGTCGTCCATCATTGGCTTGGTGGCAGGCATTGTTCCGGCTGCGATGGCGGCACGGTTGGATCCTGTGATTGCGATCAGAGCGAATTAAATAAAAGTAGGCAGTGAGCAGTAGGCAGTACATTCAGGCATCGTCATACCGCCTACTGTTCACTGCCTACTGCCTACTTCTCAACTACTCCTCCTCTTTCTTTATCTCCGCTCCGCTGCCAATCTTCTCTTTGATTTTTTTCTCCAGGTCGTCCATAAGTTCCGGATTGTCTTCAATCAATTGTTTTACGGCATCGCGGCCCTGGCCAAGTTTGTTGCCACTGTAAGAAAACCACGATCCGGATTTTTGGATCACGTTCAGTTCCACACCCAAGTCAACAATCTCACCGGATTTGGAAATGCCGCGTCCGTACATGATGTCGAACTCAACTACTTTGAATGGAGGTGCCACTTTGTTTTTCACCACTTTCACTTTTACCCGGTTTCCGGTTATGTCGTCAGGCGATTCTTTTATCTGCCCAATCCTGCGTATGTCTAAACGCACGGATGCATAAAACTTTAATGCATTCCCACCGGTGGTGGTCTCAGGGTTTCCAAACACAATCCCAATCTTTTCACGGAGTTGGTTGATGAATATACAGGCACAGCCCGTCTTGCTGATGGTGCCGGTAAGTTTGCGCAGTGCCTGCGACATGAGGCGGGCCTGCAACCCCATTTTGCTTTCGCCCATTTCGCCTTCAAGCTCCGCTTTGGGCACTAAGGCCGCCACCGAGTCTATCACAATTATGTCAATGGCACCGGAGCGGATCAGGTGCTCGGCAATTTCCAATGCTTGCTCACCGTTGTCGGGTTGCGAGATCAACAGGTTTTGGGTATCGATCCCCAATTTTTCGGCATAACTTTTATCG
The DNA here is from genome assembly GCA_031422215.1 of Cytophagales bacterium. GTDB lineage: Bacteria > Bacteroidota > Bacteroidia > Cytophagales > Cyclobacteriaceae > ELB16-189. The sequence continues at coordinate 5,214 of JANOQB010000622.1, forward strand.
AAGGCATGTTCGGCATCGATAAAGGCAGCCAGGCCACCTTTCTTTTGTGCTTCGGCAATGCAATGCAAAGTGAGCGTGGTTTTACCAGACGATTCAGGCCCATAGATTTCAGTTACCCGCCCTCGCGGAATGCCGCCAATGCCAAGCGCAATGTCCAAACCCAAAGAGCCAGTGGAAATGGCGGGCACGTCTATCACTTTGGTGTCGTTCAACATCATTACGGTGCCCTTTCCATACGCTTTCTCCAATTTTTCGATGGTCAGTTGCAGTGCTTTTTGTTTTTCTTTCGTGTCGTTCATATAATCGTTCGTTTTATTTTCTGGTTTTGGAATAAGAGGCTTAAATTACTATTTAGGTTAGTATTCGCAAAGACAAAGAGAACGGCAAGGTCTATTATTATTCACCACCAGCACTTTTTTTCTTTCGGAAGAGGTTAATAGATAAGGTTTAAAGATCGGGTGTTTTAATTTGCACTTCAATCATGACAAAAAAAATAATCCTGGCTTTTTGTTCATTGCTGTTGGCCGTTATCCTTTGGAATTGGGAATTGGTGGTGTATGGCATCCGGCAGGGCTTAGGGCAAGTAAAGATTGTGTGGAAGGCAAAACCGGTTGAAGAATTTTTAAACGATCCTCAGTTTCCCGATTCGTTAAAGCAAAAACTCGCTCTTATTCAGGAGGTGCGTCAATACGCCATCGACACGTTGGGATTAAAGGACACCGAAAACTACAAAACCATGTTTGACCAACGGGGCGAGGAAATTATGTGGGTGGTGCAGGCTTGTGAGCCCTTTGCGCTGAAAGCAAAAACATGGGATTTTCCGGTGGTGGGCTCGGTGCCCTACAAAGGGTTTTTTAAAAAAGAAAAAGCGATGGATGCACGGGCATTGTTGGAACAAGAGGGGTATGATGTGAGCATCCGCAACCCAGGTGGTTGGAGCACGTTGGGTTGGTTCACCGATCCGATATTGAGCGGCATGCTGAATCGGGGCGATGGCGACTTGGCCAGTTTGATCATACACGAAATGGTGCACTCTACCATTTTTGTAAAAGACGATGTTGACTTTAATGAAAACCTGGCTTCATTTATTGGCGATACGGCCTCGTATTATTTTATCGCATCAAAATTTGGAAAGGACTCCAACGAGTTTTTAGACTATCTACACGAAGACCAGGATTATCGAAAGTACAGCCGCCATGTTTTAAGGGGCACCAAAATGCTCGACAGTTTATATCAAACGATGAAGGCAGAGGAACCCCTCGAATCAAAAAAAGAAAAAAAGAAAGCCATGATTTCCCGGATCATGACTTCATCCGATACGCTTTCACTCTTTAAGCCCCGTAGCAAAAATGCCAACGTCCGGTTGCCCAACAACACCTACTTTATGTCGTTCCACCTGTATCAAAGCAAACAGGATAATTTTAAAAATGAACTGGACAACAACTTTGGCGGAGATATTAAAACATATATCGGGCACTTGATCAAAAAATATCCGTTTCTATAACATTAACTCCACATAACCTTTGCATTACCTAATTGTTAACATCGTAACACTGGCTTTTTAATCCCTTTATTCCTATCTACTTTTAGTACGAAAAATAATTAAGAAAAGAATATGGGTAATAAACCAACGCAAAAAGTGCTGGTAGTGGATGACGAGGAGCCCATCCTGGAGTTGCTGAAATACAACCTTGAAAAACAGGGTTATGAAGTGAGAACTGCCATAGACGGTCAGGTGGCAGTTGACATAGCCAAAAAATTTCATCCTGATTTAGTCTTGCTTGACATAATGATGCCGAAAATGGATGGCGTGGAGGCATGCAGGCGGCTAAGAGCCATGCCAGATCTGGCTCATACGTTTATTGTCTTCCTTACAGCGCGTGCCGAGGAGTACTCGGAAGTGGCAGCCTTTGATGTGGGTGCCGATGATTATATATTAAAGCCGATAAAACCACGTGCGCTTGTGAGCAGGATCAGTGCGCTTTTCAGAAGGGAAACAAAAAAAGGTAATAGCGCGGCTCAAATAAAAATTGGTGATTTAATAATTGACCGTGTGAGCTATACGGTTAAAATAAAAGGCATTGAGGCCAACCTGCCCAAGAAAGAGTTTGAGTTGCTTTTCTTCCTCGCTCAAAGCCCCAACAAAGTTTTTAGCCGCGATGACCTGTTGCAAAATATCTGGGGCACCGATGTGTATGTGCTGGCCCGCACCGTGGATGTGCACATACGCAAAGTGCGCGAAAAGATAGGAGATGACTATATTACCACCGTAAAAGGAGTGGGGTATAAGTTCAATCTCAGTTAAAACAAAATGTACAAAGCACCCATTTTGGCATTGCTTCTGGCAGTTTCCATTGCCGTTGTTACTGTTTTTTTTCTTTCGGTATCAGCTAGTGCAAACCGCGATGTTTTGATCATTGCTGCCGCAAGCAGTTTCTCAGCTTCATTTCTTCTTGCTTACCTCTTTTTTGAATTCCTGATTTTTAAAGAGGTAAAAAAAATTGATACTCTGTTGGAGAAATTTCCCAGCAAAGAAACAACTAGTGCAAACGGAAAAGAGATTGCATCAAATCCATTTCATCGGATAAGCGAAGGGATCCATACGATTGCATCGGGCAAACAAAAAGAAATTGACGAACTCAGAAAAACAGAGACTTTCCGAAAGGAATTTATTGCCGATGTATCGCACGAACTGAAGACACCCATTTTTGCGGCCCAAGGTTTTGTGCACACCTTGTTGGATGGAGCCGTGAATGACAAAAACGTGCGCACCAAATTTTTGAAAAAAGCAGCCAAGAGTTTAGATGGCTTGGATATGCTGGTGCAAGACCTGCTCACCTTGTCGCAAATTGAAACCGGTGAAATAAAAATGAAGTTCGAGCACATTGACCTATACAAATTATGTGAAGAGGTGGTGGAGCAATTTGAGGAGCGGGCAGAAAAGAAGAATGTAAGGTTAAAATTAAAGGCAGATGCACAGCCGATCTTGGTATTTGCCGATTGGCAACGTATCACGCAAGTGGTAACTAATTTGGTTTCCAATGCCATCAACTACACACCCGAAGCAGGAGATGTGAGTATCGCGTTTGATGTTGGGAAGAAGCGCGTGGCCACTTTTATTTCTGATACGGGCGAAGGCATTCCACCGGATCACATCCACCGGATTTTTGAACGCTTCTATCGCGTGGACAAAAGCCGCAGCCGCGAGAAGGGCGGCACCGGCCTGGGGCTTGCCATAGTGAAACACATTTTGGAAGGCCACAGCAGTAAAGCAGAAGTAGAGAGTATTTTGGGCAAGGGCTCTGTGTTCAGCTTTAAGTTGGTGAGGTCGAAGCAGGAGGAAGACATATAAAGAAATCTTAGGGATTACTTTTTGAAATGTCATCGCGGCCGGCTGCTCAATCTGAATCATTAAAATAAATCTTTCTGCCGACCCGCGATCCCGTTGAAGATCTCGTTTACTTTTTATCCCAATATAAAGTTTCTCCCCTCTCCCGGAATGACACTATCATTGAAGGCTCTATGAAATTGTGAAATGTCATCGCGGGAGAGTTGCCCAAGCTTCATTGTCAAAACAAAAATTCAATCTCGACCCGCGATCTCACCGAAGTGAAATGCACAGACCACCTTCTTTTCCACGCCAAATTTATTATCCCTAATCTTGCACTCTGTTTGGGCAACCATCGGGAAGGCATTACTGCCTACTGTTGTCTGCCTACTGCCAACTAATTAATTACATCCATCGCATGGCAAAAGCAAAACTAAACTTTGATGACCTCATCCTTTTTCAGGATTACGATTATGTGCTCATCAACAAGCCGCCATTTATTGCCACACTGGAAGACAGGAGCACACCCGAAAACTTATTGGCATTGGCCCGCGAGAAAATAGAAGATGCACAAATGTGCCACCGGCTCGACAAGGATACATCGGGGGTGCTGGCCATTGCAAAAAACCCAGAGGCTTACCGGCACTTGAGCATGCAATTTGAGCACCGCGAAGTAGAAAAAATTTATCACGCCATCGTGGACGGCATTCATAGTTTCTCCGATAATTTGGTGGACATTCCCATCGAAAAGCAAAATGACGGTTCGGTGAGGCTATCGAAAAGCGGAAAAACTGCCGAGACTTATTTTTCAACTCTCAAGACATTTAAAAACCATTCGCTCATAGAATGCAAACCCGTAACCGGCCGCATGCACCAAATACGTGTGCACTTAGCCTCTTTAAAAGCACCCATCGCAGGCGATGAAGACTATGGGGGCAAGCTTTTCTTTGTTTCGTCCGTGAAAAGGAAATTCAATTTGAAGAAAATGACGGAGGAACTGCCGCTGATGAAGCGGATGGCACTTCATGCCTTTTCACTTACTTTTTCGCTTTTAAATGGGGAAAAGGCCACCGTGGAAGCACCCTATCCAAAAGATTTTCAAGCCCTTATGCGGCAATTGGGTGAAAACATCCGGTAGCCGATGGCACCCTTTTAGGGAGGATAGGGAAATCAATCTTGCGGCATGCTTGCATATTCAGTTTCTTGAATCTACTTTTGTGTCCCTTTTTAAAGGGGTGTAGAGATTTTAACAGGGCTTTAAAAGCTAACAAAGTGGATCATAACAGTTATAAAACAGTCAATTCCAATAACGCAACCGCAGAAAAGGCTTGGGTATTGGTAGATGCCAAAGACCAGGTGCTTGGTCGTGTGGCCAGTGAGGTTGCCCGTGTTTTGCGTGGCAAGCATAAACCAACCTACACCCCCAATGTGGACATGGGCGATCATGTAATAGTGATCAATGCCGACAAAGTAAGAATGACCGGCAAGAAGTTCAACAACAAATTGATCTTCTCCTATTCGGGCTACCCGGGCGGGCAAAGCCAGCAAACACCTAAGATGATCAGTGGCAAAAACCCTGCTCGCTTGGTGGAGCATTCCATCCGTGGCATGTTGCCAAAAAACATCATTGGCAGCCAGATTTTCAGGAGCCTGCATGTGTATGCCGGCACCGAGCATCCGCACGTAGCGCAACAACCAAAAGAAATAAAGTTCTGATACATGGAGATAATTAATACCATCGGGAGACGGAAAACCTCAATTGCCAGGGTGTATGTGCAACCGGGCAAAGGGCAGATTGTAGTAAACGACAGAGAGTTGAATGATTATTTCCAATCAGAAATACTTCAAACCACCGTAAAGCAGGCACTCGTTGCCGTGAAGGCCGATGGCCAGTACGATGTAAGGGTCAATGTGGAAGGTGGTGGAAACAAAGGCCAGGCCGAGGCAATCCGATTGGGCATTGCACGTGCTTTGGTGACCATCAACGCAGAAAACCGCCCTCCTTTAAGGAAAGAGGGACTATTGACCCGCGATTCGCGCATGGTAGAAAGAAAGAAACCAGGACGGGCAAAGGCGAGAAAGAAATTCCAGTTCAGCAAGCGTTAATCGATATAGCATGGCAGAAAAAATCACAACCGAAAGTTTAATGGATGCAGGTGTTCACTTTGGCCACCTCACCCGCAAGTGGAACCCTAAGATGGCCGAGTACATCTTTATGGAAAACAATGGCATCCACATTATCGATTTGAACAAGACGATGAAGTGCCTGGAGGAGGCAACCTTTTCCTTAAAAAATATTGTGCGTTCTGGCCGCAAGATCATGTTTGTGGCCACCAAGAAACAAGCAAAAGATATCGTGTCGCAGGAAGCGGCCCGGCTCAATATGCCCTTCGTAACAGAACGGTGGTTAGGTGGAATGCTCACCAACTTTGCCACCATACGCAAGTCGTTGAAGAAACTTGCCCAGATAGACAAGTTGATGAAAGACGATGCTTATAATAACTTGGCGAAGCGCGAGCGTTTGATGATCACCCGCGAGAA
>JANOQB010000623.1:0-3223 GCA_031422215.1 Cytophagales bacterium
GTTCTTCAACAAAACAAAGTTACTAGTCGGCTCTCTTTCTTCAATAGGAAGAGGCCGACTTTTTAGTCAGCCACGGCCCATGTCACTATAACCTGGCCAATCATATGGGCCTGCGGACCCTCGCACTTCTTTTCGCTTTGATACAACGGGTTGAACCCGTTGTTACTAAAGCAGGAGACCATGATTTACCACCCATAATCTATCAGGAAATCTTACCTTGCATTCCTAAATTTTTCAGTCATGGTAAAAGAATATATCCAATCCAATCAGCAGCGTTTTTTAGATGAGCTTTTTGAATTGCTGCGTATCCCCTCGGTAAGTGCCGACAGTCGCCACCATGCAGATGTGCGCAAAGCGGCAGAGTATGTGGTAAAGAAATTAAAAGATGCGGGTGCCGATAAGGTTGAACTGTGCGAAACAAAAGGCCACCCTATTGTGTATGGAGAAAAAATGATCAGCCCCTCATCGCCTACAGTATTGGTCTATGGTCACTATGATGTGCAGCCGCCCGATCCGCTCAACCTGTGGACCTCTCCACCTTTCGAGCCTGTGGTGAAGGACGGAAAAATCTTTGCGCGTGGTTCGTGCGATGACAAAGGCCAGGCTTACATGCACATCAAAGCCTTTGAGGCGATGATGAAACTCAATCAGCTATCGTGCAACATCAAGTTCATGATCGAGGGAGAGGAAGAAGTAGGTTCGGACAACCTTGGTACATTTGTAAAGGAAAATAAAAGCAAGCTAAAAGCGGATGTGATTTTGATTTCAGACACTTCGCTCATCTCATTGGACACTCCTTCCATCACGGTGGGCTTGCGCGGATTGAGTTACCTGGAAGTGGAAGTTACCGGCCCCAACCGCGATCTGCACTCGGGCGTATATGGAGGTGCCGTGGCCAACCCCGCCAACGTGCTCAGCAAAATGATTGCTGCCCTGCACGATGAAAACGGGCGCGTTACCATTCCAGGTTTTTATGATAACGTGGTCGAACTTTCTACTGCCGAGCGCGAAGCTCTTAACAAAGCACCATTCAATTTAGGTGCGTATAAAAAAGAACTTGACATGGAAGAGGTGCAAGGCGAAAAAGGTTATACCACCGTGGAGCGCACGGGCATACGGCCTACGTTAGATGTAAACGGAATATGGGGCGGCTACACGGGTGAAGGAGCAAAGACGGTGTTGCCTTCAAAAGCATCGGCAAAGATTTCAATGAGGTTGGTGCCCAACCAAAACAATCAGGAGATCACCGAATTGTTTACAAAACATTTTAGATCGCTGGCTCCCAAATCCGTAAAGGTAAAAGTGACAGCCCTGCATGGCGGAGAGCCTGCAGTAACGCCAACCAACTCGAAAGCCTTTGGTGCTGCGAGCAAAGCCTTTGAAGAAGTATGGGGAAAGACCCCGATACCTACACGCGATGGGGGCAGCATACCCATTGTGTCGCTCTTCAAAAAAGAATTGGGCTTGGACACCGTGCTCATGGGTTTTGGCCTGGACAGTGACGCCATCCACTCGCCCAACGAACATTACGGCATAAAGAATTTTTTGATCGGGATTGAAACCATCGTGGCGTTTTATAAGCACTATAGTGTTCGGTGAAGAATTGTTAACAAGTTCATAATTTTCAACTCGCTCTAACGAATCGTACAAATGAGCATGAACAAACTTGCACTTCCCTTCGTTACCTTTGCATCCAATTTTTATCCGAATGAAATTTCCATCTATAGGTTTTTTATTGCTTCTCTTCATTACCTGCGCAGGCCAGATATTGACTCCCGCCAAATGGACCTATGAAACTTCTGTGAAAGAAGCAAAGGTTGGCGATGAGGTTGAACTGATCTTCAAAGCAACGATTGAGAAAGATTGGTATTTGTACTCCTCCGAATTTCCGTGCGAGGACCCGATTAAAACTTCGTTCAACTTAGTGCCGCACTCAAGTTACCAAACAATTGGTTCATTGATTCCGGTAAACCCCATCGAGAAGTATGACAAAATCTTTGAATGTGATGTTAAGATTTTTAAAAAGACCGGTGAGTTCAGGCAAAAAATAAAAATCCTTTCGGCCAATTTAAAAATTTCCGGTGAGAGCGATTATCAGGTATGCACCGACCTTACCGGCCAGTGTGTGCCGGGTGGCGAAGAGTTTACTTTTGATCAGATAAAAGTAACGGGCGGTGGCGCAGTGTCAAAAGAAAAAAACGATAATGATCAGGCCATACTTCCACCAATTGTTCTTCCATCATTCAACACATTAAAAGCAGACAACAAAGGCCCTGTTCTCGATCCATCCATAGTAACAGAAAGTGCTCAGGAAAAATCGCTGATCGGATTTTTGTTGCTTTCGTTTTTGGCCGGCCTCGCTGCGCTGCTCACACCGTGCGTGTTCCCAATGATACCCATGACGGTAACTTTTTTCACCGGCAGGGGCACTCGCTTTCAGGCCATGATGTACGGCTTCTTTATCATTTTGATTTATACATTAGTCGGTGCTGCACTTGCCCCGCTCATGGGCCCAGAAACCGCCAACCATCTTTCCACCGAATGGATACCCAACCTGATTTTCTTTTTGGTGTTCATCATCTTTGGTCTTTCTTTTTTGGGGTTGTTCGAAATCAACCTGCCGGGAAGTTTCATCAACAAAGTAGATCAGCAAGCGGAGAAGGGCGGGCTGATGGGCGTGTTCTTCATGGCCTTCACGTTGGTGCTTGTGTCTTTCTCCTGCACGGGCCCTATCGTGGGCAGCATCCTTGTGTCGTCTGCGGGAGGCGAATTTTTGAAACCGATATTGGGCATGTTTGCCTTCGGTTTATCGTTCGCAATCCCGTTCACGTTGTTTGCATTTTTTCCCGGTTGGTTAAAGTCGTTGCCCAAATCGGGTGGCTGGCTGAACACGGTAAAAGTGGTGTTGGGTTTTGTCGAGATCGCACTCGCCTTCAAGTTTCTTAGCATTGCCGACCAGGCTTTTCATTGGCGCATCTTAGATCGTGAAATCAACATTGCAATATGGATCGTGATTGTTGTGCTGATTGGCATTTATCTGATGAAAGGGTTCCGCATGCCGGGCGACACAGGCAAAGATGCCGAAGACAAAACGGTGAGTGTGGGGCGCGTGTCATTGTCCATGGTTGCCTTTGTGTTTGCGGTCTATCTCATTCCCGGCATGTGGGGCGCTCCACTAAAAGCGTTGGCCGGATATTTACCGCCCATGTACACACACGATTTT
>JANOQB010000624.1:0-1879 GCA_031422215.1 Cytophagales bacterium
CGATATGCTGGCATATCCTGCAAAAGAATCAGGAGGTACAACTCATGGAGAAGCAGAAGGCCCAGTTAATTTTAAAACAGTTGATACATTAAGAAAATTACCAAGCCATTTAATTATAGGAAATAATTATGTGAACTGGGATTTTATAAAAGAAAAAATTTATGAACCAAATCCATCAACAAACTTAAAAGCTAATTTCAGCCATATTATTTTTATACCGAGGGATAATACGCCGCTTATAGGAGCATGGAATGGTCATTTACATTATGGTTTCAGGATTGTAAATGACGATAAATCAATTGAATTTCCAACATTTGGCGCAGCTGGCGATGCATCTAAACCCTCTCCGCCTGCAGCACCTAATTAATTAAGTCAATTTTGAGTGTTTTTTAGTCATAATTTAACCCAAATCTATAGTTCCAATAATCCAGCCAACTATCCCGATCAGGATTTCGTACCATTCCACGTCCCCAATGCCTCCCTTTTTTTGGTCGTCTTAAAATCTTCTTAATAAATGCGATATCACCGCGTGTAAATTGTCGCTTATTAATTCGTTTGGTCTGTACTTCAATCGCCTCCGGCCTTTAGTGCGGCTGCAAGGGGCAGGCTCTTGCAATAGCTTTGGTTTGTGCGTAGATTTGTCCGTCCATTGCCCATCCTTCAAATACGATTAACGAACAACAGGATATGGGAATTTTGAAACCAAATCAATACGCTTGCCAGATGCCTGCGATGCTCGGGCCGCTTCCATCACCTCTAATACATGCAACGCATGCTCGGCATTGATGAGTGGTTCTATTCCGGTTGACATACTTTCTGAAATCACCGATGCGCCCTGTTGCCAAACATACGTGCCCGGATCAGAAACGAAGCGAACCGTCTTTTCATTTTCGGATGTGGCCATGTCCACACCGGTGGGAGCCCAGTCGTAGCCAACCATGTGCATGTTTCCTTTGGTGCCCCACATGGAAATAGTGGGCCGGTCTTGCCCGGTGCCTTCGTGGCCATACGGATCAAAATAGTTGAAGCCACACTGCACATGCGAGATGGTGCCGTTTCCGTGGTCCATCAGCACCATCGCATTGTCTTCGGCCACCACTTTTATTTTTCCTTTGTTGTCAACGGTGCGCTCAGGGGTTACAACGCTCGTCATGGCCACCACCGATTTTGCCGGACCCAACAAACCTGTTAGGGTTGCAATATTATAAACGCCCAGATCGGGCAAACTGCCGCCTCCTTTTTCATAAAAGAATGCAGACCACGTAGGCCCAAGATGTCCGTAGTGGGCGTGGGCGGAAGAAACTTTTCCAAGCTTTCCCTCTTGAATGGCCTTTGCCATAAACGCAAACTGCGGACTGTTCACCACGGCAGGCGCACCCCAGATACGAAGGCCCTTGCTCTTTGCCAGGTCCAATAGTTCGCGTCCTTCTTTGTACGTGTTGGCCATTGGCTTTTCGCTCCATACATTTCTGCCTGCGAGCAACGCTTGCTTGTTGAGGCGGCCATGCTCCTGCATATCGGTGAGGGTGAGCATGAGATCGAATTTGGGGCCGGCCAGCAGTTGGGCAATGTGTGGATACCAGTTGGCAATGTTGCATTTCACTGCGGCCTTCTTTGCCCTTTCGGGGATGATGTCGCAGGTGGAAACCAATTCCACAAAAGGTGATTTTGAAATGTGCGGCAGGTATTGGGTGGATACACTTCCGCAGCCGATCACGGCAAGTTTTATTTTGCGGTCGGCAGAAAAGCCAAACTCTTTGGCGTGGGCGGCCAAGGGTGCGAGGATGGAAGCTGCGGCTGCCAATGAACTTTGTCTCAGAAATTCTTTTCTTGTAAGTGTCTTCATATTAAAGCGGGATTATCAGGAATCAAATTTAAG
>JANOQB010000625.1:0-6666 GCA_031422215.1 Cytophagales bacterium
GTAAAGTTTCAACGCCCGGCTGGTACTTTTCAAAAGACTTAAACCTTTCAAAGGGCCAGCATACACTTGCACCATAGTTAATAAGTGCTTTTGATTTACGTAACGCATACCATTGTTCTAAATGGTCAATTCCCCATTCCAGTTCCAATGCTGTAGTAATACCGTCATGCAACTGGTATTCCTGTTCCACATTGCTTCTGCCATGCACATGCAAATCAATAAAACCGGGAGCCACTACCAAACCAGCCACATTAATCATCTCTTTTCCCTGCAATGGCTCAGAACTGATTTGTGCAATACGGTTACTGAGGATGCCCACATTTTTGATGGCATCTAGTTTAGTTTCGGGGTCTATAACCCGGCCGCCTGTCAATACAATGTCGTAAATGGTATTTGATTGGGCTTTAGTCAAATTGAAAAAGCAAGTCGTAATGAAAAGAATGAAGAATAATGCTTTGAGGAATTTTATCATAATAGTTTGTTTGTGAAATGTCAATATAAAAATGTCCGTGAGTGATAAATCTCATGTTTCATTTAGTCTTTGTCCACCCTTATTAATTTGTCAATTGTCTCTTTTTTACCTAAACAAACGCCTAACTTTTTCGTCTTGTACTTCATCTCATACGAAGCCACCCCATTGCTGGCAACTCCTAAATATACGCACCTTTCAACTACCTCAATTCTATAGCTTTATGCCATTGTCCGCCTCCAAATATCAATTTGACTTTTAACACTTTCTTTGCAGCGTCCTCCCTCGGCAACCTAACAAGGGCAACCATTAAACTTTGGCTTCCTATTAGTTTTAGCGGGTCGCCTGACCAACTCCACCCCCATCCATCCAATGCACCACCCACGCCACGCACACCACCAACACGCATCCTATAATGTTGTAATAGAGAAAAGCAATTTCATCGTAGAAGAAAAAGTAGCAGGCAAGCACGGCCAGTTCGCCAATCACTGCAGCAATAAACACCGCAGTGCCCCGGATGGGTTTCATATAAAAAGCAACCAAAAAAATGCCGAGGATGGTTCCGTAGAACAACGACCCAACAATGTTCACAAACTGGATCAGGTTTTCGGCCATGTTGGCGAGCATGGCAAATATCATGGCTATCAACGCCCACGCAATAGTAAAGAAGCGCGAAGCTCTCAGGTAATGGCGAGGCGAGGCTTCGGGGTTAAAAGAACGTTTATAGATATCCACCGTGGTGGTTGATGCCAGTGCATTTAACTCCGAAGCCATGGACGACATGGCCGCAGAAAACATAACAGCCAACAGCAAACCAATGATGCCGTGTGGCAAATAGCTCAACACAAAATTCAAAAACATATAATCACGGTCTTGTGTTTTGGCACCGGGCACCGCAGCAGAAATTGTCCGCTTCACCTGGGTGCGTATGCTGTCTTCTTTTTTCTTGGCAACGAAATATGATTTTTTAGAAGTCTCCTTCAATGCTTCATCCTCCTGTTGAATGCCATTCACCAAACCCGCTACAGCCACTTGCTTTTGTTTTGTTATGGTAGCGTAATCACGCTCAAGCATGAAGAGCGAATCGGAGTAACTTGTTTTGGATACCATTTCCCGCAAAGGTTGGTTGTGAAAAACAGGAGCTTGGTTGAACAAATAAAAAACAAACACGAGCACTCCAATAAATAAAATAATGAACTGCATGGGTATTTTAAGCAGGCCGTTGAACATCAAACCCATTCTGCTTTCGGTAAGTGACTTGCCTCCGAGGTATCGCGCCACCTGCGACTGATCGGTGCCGAAGTACGAAAGAAAAAGAAACGTGGAAGCAAACAACCCCGACCAGATATTGAACCGGTCGCTCAAGCTAAAATTGGTGGTAACGATATTGAGCTTGCCCAGTTCACCTGCAATCTGAACGGTGTCGCCAAAAGAAATATTCGTTGGCAGCATCCGGTAGGCCATGATGCCCGCCAATATCATTCCGCCCATAATGATGGTCATCTGCTGCCGTTGTGTAAGGCTCACCGCATTCGTTCCACCCGACACGGTGTATATGATCACAAACAAAGCAATCATCGCGGTGGTCAAAATAATGTTCCATCCCAAAATAGTTGAGAGCACAATGGACGGGGCGAACAAAGTAATGCCTGCTGAAAGGCCGCGCAGAATCAAAAACAAAATGGCGGCCAGTGTACGTGTCTTTAAATCAAAACGTGTTTCCAGATATTCATACGCTGTGTAAACTTTCAATTTGTAATAGATCGGGATCATCGTGTAAGAGATGATGATCATGGCCAACGGCAAACCAAAATAAAATTGAAGGAAGCGCATTCCATCTTCCATCGCCTGCCCCGGTGTGGATAAAAATGTAACGGCACTGGCCTGCGTGGCCATGATAGAGACACCGATCATCCACCACTTCATGGAGTTGTCGCCCTTCAGGTAGCTCTCCATGTTTTTTGCTCCCCGTGTTTTCCAGGTTCCATAAATAACTATGGTCGCCAGCGTTCCGAACAAAATAATCCAATCGAGCAGGTTCATGAAAAGAGTTGTGTTAGCCAGGTGAACACAAGAACTTGTGCCAGCATTGTGCCAAGCAAAATCCAATACCAACTGCTCCAGGTATTGAACAACGGTGGTTTCTCCTCACTGATCATTTTGCTTTTACTTTTACTTTTGAAGCCAGTGGGTTTTTTGCTTTTCTGAGCGAAACAATATTGGCAAAAAGTTTATACGCACCGGGCACACCCTCCGGCAACTCGCGAAAAAATGAAAGACCTGTGTAAACATAATATCCTTCTCCAAATTTCGCGGCCAGCAAACTGCCATTGCGCGCAGGCTCTCCTTTATCGTTCATCGAAAGGACTGCATCAAACTGCTCGCCCCAGGCCGAAGGATAATACAGTCCGCGCTCCTGCACCCAGCCTTCAAAATCCTTTGCGATAATTTTATTTGGAATGTTCAACATCGGATGCTCCGGTTTCAAAATCCTTACTTCACTGTTCTCATCTGTTACCCGCTCGCGCGACAAGGTGAGCGGATAGGGAGAGAATTTATCTTTTTCAATTTCAAGATCGTTGCTGGTATTGTATTGCACAATCATGGTGCCACCTTCTTTTACATAATTCAACAAGTCGGGCATGATAAAACGGATGCGTTCGTTGGTGTTCAATGCGCGCACACCCAGCACCACAGCATCTACTTTCTTTAAGTTGGATGCGGTAACTTCTTCGTTCTTCATTTCCCACACTTCGTAGCCCAAGTTGCGAAGGCTGGCAGGAATATCATCGCCTGCACCACGGATGTAGCCAATCACCGCTCCCTCCTTTTTCAAATCCATCTTAATGATTTTTGCCTGGGCAATGGGCAACAGAGTTTGCGTTGGGATGTGATCGTATTGTATTGTGAGCAGTGAATTGGAAAATTTGCTTCCCTCCGATTCCACCACGGCATTCATGTATCCGTCAAACTCTTTCTGTCCTGGAAATACCATAAAGTTGAATGACTGCTCCTCTCCTTGCCGGGTCAATTCAAAATTTGCAAAAGCCGGTTCGGTGCGCCAACCTGTGGGCAACTCCAATTTAATTGTTCCTTTTCTTGTATTGCCAGAAGCTGATTTTAGCAGTACGCTGGTCTTCTTCGGTGTTTGATCTCCAAAAACATACACCGACTGTGGAAAATTAATGAACAAGGGTGGCACCACTTCAAAGGGCCGCGATAGTTCTCCCTTTACGGGATCCGTCCACTTGTAAATCATAGGGATGTTGAATGAAACCGGCTCTCCTTGCACCGAGAATTTCAGGTTGATCAAAATGGCAGGATCGTTGTCAGGTTTTCCGATAAGGTCCTTGTCCAACACGGTAAACAATCCCTGACTATGTTTTTCATTTAACCAATAAGGCGATGAATATTCTTTATCGGCACGGATATTTTTCTTGGATTTTATTTCGATCATCACATTGCTCTTTAGCAACAAAGAAAATGAAGAGTCAAAGGCTAATGATCCGCTTTGTATTTTCTCTAACGAAATTGCGGCACCCGACCGGTTGATCACTTCTATATTGACAGCTACCTTTTGCCCTGGCGATGCCCAATAGTGACTGGCCGTTGCCTCGGCAAACAAGCCTGCACAATCGCGGATAAGTTGTTCTGTTTCCTTTAGCTTGCGAGTGCGCCATACGGAATTTTCCAAGGCAGAGATTTCCTTTCGTATTTGCAACAGCATAGGCACAGAAGCAGCCGGATTTTCATCTACAAATCCGGTTATGGTTTTCTCAATCAAGGCCTGTACTTTTTCTCCGCCTTTAATTCTTCCCCACGTGGTATTGATTTTTTCAAACACATCTTTCTCTGCTTTTTCGCCTTTTACAAATTCAAAAAAATCGAAGGCATCACCTCTTCGACCGGAAGAACCGAAGCCCTGGCTTTTGTGCTGTGTGCGGCTGTCGGCAGCAATCTCCGAATAAGATTTCCCCAGCAGGGTATTATAAGTGCCCACGTTCATCGACAAAATGCCAGGCGTATTTTCGTTGATGGTTTGGTTCCACCACCGGCCTGTGTTGGTATAGAGCGATTGCACCTGCCATGTTCCAAATTTTGTTACTTGATCAGGATACACAGTTGCGTTGTTGCTTACATCAAATGCTTCCTGCGCCAATATTGCAGAGGCGGTATGATGGCCATGACCTGCTCGCTCGTCCGGTGGAAAGCGTGTGAGCATTACGTCAGGTTTAAACTCACGGATCACACGCACCACATCGGAAAGTATTTCGTCCTTGTTCCAAATTTCAAATGTCTCTTGATGGTTTTTAGAAAATCCAAAATCGTTGGCACGGGTAAAAAACTGTTCGCCACCATCCAGTTTGCGTGCTGCCAATAGTTCCTGTGTTCGTATCAGTCCAAGCAAGTCTCTGATTTCGGGGCCAATCAGATTTTGACCTCCATCACCGCGGGTCATGGAGAGATAAGCGGTTGCTGCCAGTCGGTCGTTGGCCAGATAGGCAATGGCCCTCGTGTTCTCATCGTCCGGATGGGCGGCCACATACAGCACCGAACCCAAAAAATTTAATTTGCGGAGCTTGAGTTTGATCTCGGAGGAACCAGGCTGGCGTTGGCTGCTACCGGCAATGGCACCAAGCAAAAAGATAATTAGAAAAGCAAAGCGCATAGGCGTACAAAGTTTGTGGTAAGTAACGAAAAAAAACAGTTATGGATTCGGTTGGATAAACGAGTGGTCTGATCTCGTGGATAAACGGGGCATCTAAAATTTGCCGCGCTTCTGGTCATTCACCATAAAGGTGCCGTCTTCCATAATCAACAGGTGGATGCGGCTGATAGGCTTTTTTGATTTCGAATATAAGAGGACAATAAATTCGTGAGGTGCTTCACGGTCCTTCACATCATCAATAAATCCGATATCCATATTGATAACTTCCCCTACGGTAGCCTTGCGGTTGAATACGACTTTTTCATTCGTATTAACCGCTTTTATCTTTATTTCCTCGTTGCTTAGCTTAAGAAGGGTGATGGATAGTCGTAGATATGGCAATGGACCTGATACTGCTTTTCTGTCTCTTTTATCAGTTGCTACATCATACACCACTTTGGTACGATCCACTGCCGGACGCTCCTCAAATTTATAATCTATCTTGATCTCGAATTCATCGGATAGCTTATGAGGCACTGCTTCTTGTAAAACGAAAAAAGCTGTGAAAACAAATATGTGCAAGCCGGAAACCATTTTGCTGGTGAAAATTAAGGTGTAATCCCTTCAAGGTAGGAATACAATTTGATAGTTCAACCAAGATAATGTGGTGGGTTTAAAATCACAGCCCGAAAAAAAGACGAATTAGGCTCAGCACATTTCTCTCATTCCCTCCAATCCACCCGCGAAGACCTGTAAAAGTCAATTCCCTTCGCTTTCATCCACGGGCCGTGGTTTGCCAGCCGAATTTTATATTCGTCCCAACTTCTTCCCTCTGCAGGCGACCACCCGATTTCTGCTATCCCGGGCAGCCGTGGAAACAACATGTATTCAATGTCATCCATCGTGGCAATCGTCTCTGTCCACAAAGGAGCTTCCACGCCCATGATCTGATTTCTGTCAACGCCTTCAACTTGTGTGGCGGGGTCCCAGTTATAGGCATCATCCACTTCAATGTAGGCGGCCCAATGCAAACCGAGTTTGGTGGTTGAGTCATATTGCATATCCAGATAAACCCGCTTGGATGGCGACATGATTATTTTAGCTCCTTTCTCTGCGGCCATCACCGCATATTTCGGCTTGTCCCAATGTTGTGAAATTGTGTTCTCATCGATGTTGCCTTGAGCAATTTCTTCCCACCCAATCATTTGCTTTCCATTGGCTTTTACAATTTCGCTGAACCTGTTTACGAATTCAATGTAGTCTTCCTTTTTCGTTACGTGCGCTTCATCGCCACCAATGTGCAAATAAGGGCCGGGCGTAATTGCAGCGAGTTCGCGCAACACATCGTTTACAAATTTAAAGGTGGCGGGTTTTTCCAGCCGCAGCGTGCTCCATCCCACTCCTATGCCTGTATATAATTCTGTTGGCTTTGTTTTTCCATCCAATATTCCCTGTGTTGACAATGGCCCTTTATACCTTCCTTCTTCGGGTACGATTATTCCACCATTCAATTCGCCATACGAAGCCAATGCCGCGTTGATGTGGCCTG
>JANOQB010000626.1:0-4829 GCA_031422215.1 Cytophagales bacterium
TGAAAACCTTGATCCTTACAACAGGATGCTCATGGCATATCTCCACGATAATTATGCTAGCAATCTCGTGGATCAGAAAAGAGCAAGCTCTGCAAAGAAAAAATTAGAAGATGCAGTGAAGACAATGCCTGTGTATGTAAGAGATGTTTGGGGAAAGGAATAAATCAAAGTTTATAATTACCTCACCGCAATCGGTGCGGCCAAACAACTCTCAGGGATATTGAAGGCATCGGTGAGCGGCACGGCATCTTGCCGTATCTCCCAGCAAAGTTGGTTCACTATTTTGCGGATGGCTTTTGTTTTTACTCCTTCCATATAGCCTTGCTCTAAGTACCAGCCTTTGTTCTTGTCAATCTGCGACAGCGCAAAGAGATCACAAAGTTTTTTCAGCACGGCTTTGCACCCGGCATCTTTGGTGGCTTCCACTTGCAAAATAAATTGTTCGAGTATGATGCGCTCGATGTAGGCAAACGACACCTGCACCAAATGATGCTGGCACACATTGAAGGCATCGAACGAATCCATGCCGCTAACTATGTGGCGTTTCAACCGCTTGGCTGCCGAAGTTAAAATATCGCGCTCACGATATTTGAACGCACTCAACTGAAACTCGGGATCAAGCAGGTGCTCATCGCTCGTGTTGCGAATGGTGATTGGGTTCATTTCAGTTATGGAAGTTTTCGCCTGGTCGGCCACGTAGTTGAGAATGGTGAACACATTCATGTTGGCAAACTCTTGTTTAAACTCAGTGAGCCTGCTCTTCGCTACCAATTGCATCAATACCGTATTATCACCTTCGAAGGTGGTGTAGATGTCCGTATCGTTTTTCAATACCTCAATCCTATTTTCAGATAAGTAGCCTTTGCCTCCGCACGCTTCACGGCACTCTTGTAAGGTGGCGGTCGCGTTCCATGTTGCAAATGATTTCAACCCGGCCGCCAATGCCTCAATCTCTTGCATGTCTGCTTCCTGCCTATCAAGGAAACGCCTGGTAAGATATTGCAACGAGAAGTGAAGCGCATAAGCATTGGCCAACAACGGCATCAATCTTTTTTGATGTGTCCTGTAATTGAGTACCGGAACTTCGCTCCCACCTTCGGGACCAAACTGTTTGCGCGTATCACCATAACGGATGGCGATGGTCAAACCGGATTTTGATGCAGCATTGCCTGATCGTGGGATACCGATCCTTCCTCCTACCAACGTGCCAAGCATAGTAAAGAATCTTCTGTTGTCGCTTGCGATCGGACTTTCAAATTTCCCTTCATCACTCACACTGGCAAAACGATCCAGCATATTTTCTTTGGGTATCACCACCTGATCAAAATAAATCACGCCATTGTCCACGCCATTCAATCCCATCTTCCTTCCACAGTCCTTAATGGTAACTCCCTTGTGCAAGATTCCTTTCTTGTCCCTCAAGGGAACAACAAAAGCACTCACACCATAATCCTTTCCATCTAAGATAAGTTTTGCAAACACAGTGGCCATCTGACCATGACATGCCGCGTTGCCAATGTATTCCTTGCGCGCAAGTTCGTTGGGTGTGTGTATGATAAAAGTTTTTGATGCGTGGTTGTAAGTAGCCGTGGTTTCAATTCCTTTTACATTCGATCCATGATTGGTTTCCGTCATGGCAAAGCAGCCGGGAAGTTCCAACGTGCCAATGTCCTTAAGATACTTTTTGTGATGCTTTTCGGTGCCGAGAAAATATACGCTCATGCCCCACAAGCCAAATTGCACTCCAAATTTTATCACCATGCTCAAATCATGATAGCTGATGGTTTCCATAATGGCGAAGTAAGAAGCCATGTCGCCTTTGCCTCCACATTCCTTTGGATAGGCAATTATTCCATAGCCTTGATCGGCAAGCAGCTTGCACCAATGCAGCACTTTTGTGCGATACAGGTCAAGATCGCCAGGTCCGATGTATTTGAATTCGGGATCGGATAACAACGTCTTTACTTTGTTAATGATCTCAGCATTTTCACCATCCAAAATTTTTGTGAGCACCGTGGTATCAAAGTTTTGTTTTGTTGCCTGGCTTGAGGTGATGGTTGCGTGCGAGGACTGAAAGCTATAAGCAGCCTCATAGCTGATGAGCCCGAGCGATGATTCAATATCCAACAAAGAGGTTTTCGCTTTTTCTAGGGTGCTGCTGATTGAGCCATCGCCATTTAGGGCGGCTAATTTCATCCCCAAATCAACAAGACTGTTTTTGGTTGCTCCGTTGGTAACTTTTTTTATTTCTTCGCGCCAAGCCATAAACTCATCGGGAGAAGGCGGGCTGGATGGATTCACTTGACTCAACAAAAAATGGCGCTCCTCATCGTTAAGCCACGATTGACCTGTTACCAAATTTTTAAAGGCAGAAATTTCAGTTGGGGTGAGCACCGCATCAGACCACACCGTGTAAAAAATTGGAAGGAAGACGAAAAGGTCGGGGTTCTTTTTTAACAAGGGTGATTGGAGCATAGGGATTTAAGATTTGAGAAGTCAGAATATAGAAGTCAGAAGTCAGAATATAGGAGTTAGGAGTTAGGAGTTTGGTTTTGAATTTATAGAATTACGGATTGCCCTTTATCTCTTTTTGTTTTGATTTAATTTTTTCGATAAGGGTTTTTAAATCCCGAATCTGAAGGGCGAGGTTTCTAAATCCAACAGCACCGGCTATCACCAAAATTATATTCGCAACCAAGGCGGCCACTATAACATCTACAGGTATTTCAAATCCAAATATTGAATACATGGCTTGCTTTACTTTTTATAAATATAAACAATTTGTTGTGATGGCTGAGACATACTGATACACCAAAATATGATTAATTGTACCCATCGGCAATGGCTAAGGAACATAGCTTCTTGCTGGGTGCATTTCAAATTGTCGCCCAGACCGTCAACAAAAAAAATGCCGCCCCTCTGGGGCTATTAAATCATCACCATAAAATACTACCAAAATGTCGTTCCTACGGAACTTTAAAACCCCATCGGGGTGGCATTTTGGTAAGTGAAAAACCAATATAACTTCACAAGCCCCATCGGGGGCGACATTTAACTTCTTGTAGGCCCTGCCTTTTTGAAATGCACCCGCTTCTTGCTTCAATCTGTAAAATGGCATATCTTTATTAACACCTTTGAAACCTAACCTTCAATTAAACAACTAAACGCCATGAACTTCAAACCAGAAATGAAATCTCCGGAAGAGCTTGCCAAGGATCTTCCAAAGTATGAGTTAGTGACCAAATATATGGTGCGCTCCAGCGACATGATCACGTTCAGGCCGGATCAATCCATTCAAGAAGTTATTGACATCATCATTGAAAAAAGGATTTCCGGTGCACCCGTTTTGGACAGTCAACGGAAATTAGTGGGCATCATTTCAGAAAAGGATTGCCTGCGGGTGATTGTTGATGAGGCATATAATAATTTGCCGTTGAGCGATCGGAAGGTTTCGGATTATATGACCGAAAAGGTGCGGACACTGTCGCCCAACAGCAGCGTGGTGGATGCAGCCAATGAATTTTTAAACACTCATATCCGTAGATTTCCGATTGTTGAAAATGGACTTTTGATCGGGCAAGTCAGTAGAAGGGACATTTTGAAGGCGGCCAAGAATATACATGCCACAACTTGGTGAGGCAGATTTGAATGAAAGACGAAAACAAAAGAGCCCATAGTATAGGGCTTTTTTTATGATGGTCACAATCGCAAAGGAAATCGCTTTTAAGAAAATTAGTAGAAATTTTGGCTCTATTTCGACCAACGACAAACTGAACCACATAGAACATAGACCACATAGAAGTACCCACATAGAAAATAAGCCAAACACCTATGTGAAAGTCTATGTACCTATGTTCTTATGTGGTTCAAAATTGTGGACGGTCTGAGAGGATTGATCCAAAGTCTTGATTGAAATTCTTAAAACCATTTCCTTGGCACAATCGTCACCCTCAGCGAGAAATGTTATTATTTACTTTACCTTTAAGAAAAAAATTTAACACATGAAAAAGAAAATATTGATCGGGGTGGGCATACTCGTTTTTGCCATCGGTGCTTATGCGTTGTATTTAACCTTAACACCCAGGAAGAGCCCTGCAAAAACCACTGAGTTTAGCGACAAGGGTTTAGATATCAAGGTCGTTTATTCTCAGCCATCTAAAAGAGGAAGATTGATTTTTGGTGAAGAGAAAGATGACGCACTACAACCTTATGGAAAATACTGGAGGCTTGGTGCCAATGCAGCCACCGAAATAACCTTCAGCAAGAATGTAAATTTTGCGGGCAAACCTGTGAACGCAGGAAGTTACAGGATGTATGCAGTGCCGGGTGCAAGTTCGTTCACCGTTTTTCTTAACTCGGAGTTGGGTGTAAACTTAGGGGCGGCAGGAGATGCCGATCATGCTTTGGATGTGCTCTCTGTTGATGTGCCCGTGCAAACCACCGAGGAAACCGAAATGTTTACCATCAACTTTGGAAGCGACTCTACCGGTGTGCAGATGGATTTTGTGTGGGACAAAATTTTGGTGCGCGTGCCTATTTCAATTCAATAGTAAATTTCTTCATGTAGAGCAAACTCTTCAAGCAGGGAAATCGCTTTTAAAAAATATCAGCTCCATAGGAGCGGTATATTTGTAGCCACGGGCTTCAGCCCGTGGTAAAATGGTGAACATTTAATCGTGCCACGTAAAAAGTTGAGTTTAAGAGATGGATTATCATGGCACGAAATGCAGAAATATTTTTAAAAGCGATTTCCCTGAATTGACTCAATAAGCTATTGGTGGATGATCCTGTATGTATTAGCTTAGCAGTACTTACAATTTTTATTGAGA
>JANOQB010000627.1:0-1764 GCA_031422215.1 Cytophagales bacterium
TGGGCCAAATTTAATATCAATGGGTTGGCGCGGATGGTAGTTGGGGGCAAAGCGTTCCATCGATTTATAATTTCCATTTTCATCCATCGCAATGGCCATGATCCAAAACCGCGATAAGTCGGCAGCCAACCATTTGCCCTCGTAATAAGAAGGGAATGGACGCACTGGATTTTTGAAGTCTGATTGATGATAGATGGGGCCGCCAATCGCACACCGCGAACTCGATCCCACCAATGGAAATTTTTCTGATGGCCGATAAGGATATGAAATGAAAGCCGGTTGTGCCGGTGGCAATTCGGTGAGGCCCGTATTGTTGCGCGATTTATTAATGGGCTTTGTTGGATTTTGTTTCGGCCCCGCTGTATTGGTCACAAAATCAAAAATGGGATACGCATTATTCTCTCCAATGAAATAAGGCCAGCCAAAGAAACCGGGTTGCTTCGCCTGGTTCAGTTCATCATAACCCATCGGCCCTTTTTCAGAATCATTGTCGGCATCGGGCCCAACTTCTCCCCAATAAAGAAATCCTGTTTTTGAATCTACCGACACGCGCCACGGGTTTCTGTGACCCATGCTATAAATTTCCGGTCGTGTTTTATCTTTTCCTTTCGGGAATAAATTGCCTTCGGGAACCGAGTAGGTGCCATCGGGCTCTGGGTGGATACGCAGGATTTTTCCCCGCAGGTCGTTGGTGTTTGCTGCACCGCGCTGATCATCAAATTGAATCCGATCGGGCCGTTCGTCTGTTTGCGAGTACAGCGAGTTGCCTGTGTTGTTGCCAATAGTGAGATATAAATTTCGGTGCGCATCCCACGCCATGCCGCCACCGGTATGACTTGTGTTTTCGCGATCGCTGGCAACTTCCAATAAAATTTTCTTGCTCGATTGTAGCAACGAATCGTTTATCAAGTCCCATCGGGCCAGAAAAAATTTACTGATGGATGCATCGGCATAATAGAGATAGACCCAATGATTGGTTTTAAAATCAGGGTCGATGGTCATGCCAACAACGCCCTGTTCGCTGTGCGTGAAAACGGGAATGTGAGCGATGGTTTTCATGGTGGCTTCCGTGGCACTCCACTTTTTTAAGGCACCACCCCGCTCGATGATCAGTACCGATTCATCTTCTAAAACTTCAAACACCATAGGTTCATTTAATGTGCCTGGCGGTGCAACGACCACCGGTGAAAACCGGTTTTCTTCCGGCTTTGAATCTGATTCTTCCGGGCCCTGCTTTTCTGTGCAGGAAACAATAAGGAGCAAAACAAAAATGCATGAGTAAAAAACTCTTGGATCAATCATTGATTGCCTGATAAACAAGTGCTTTAAATTTATCTTCTACATCGCTGTGAGAGCCCCACATCTGCCGATATAAAAGAACAACCATGTCTTCTTTTGGATCTACCCAATAGATAGTTGCGAATGCACCACCCCACCAATACGTGCCCGCCTGATGCGGAAACAGGCTGCTTCCTTTTTCTGTCACCACTCCAAAGCCCAAACCAAATTTATTTTCATCGAGGTTCAAATCACCAATCTGGTTCATGGTCATCAAGCGCACCGTGTTGCGGCTCAACAACCGGATGCCGTTATACTCCCCGCTGTTCAACATCATCTGGAGAAAGATGGCATAGTCATAAATGGTAGATGACAAGCCACCACCGCCTGATAAATATGTTTTCTTGCGCAGCGGAAAACTCATATCACCGCCCAACACTTTCTGTTGCTTTTTCAACCCGGTCGAGTCTTCCATAAAAAAATTCA
>JANOQB010000628.1:0-6138 GCA_031422215.1 Cytophagales bacterium
CCTTGCTGCCGACTTCGCCAATCTGGAACGTGAAGTAACCATGATCAATGAAAGCTTGGCCGACTGGATCCATATTGACGTGATGGACGGTGTTTTTGTGCCCAACATTTCTATGGGCACTCCTGTGGTGGAAGCGATAAAGCGGCACGCTAAGAAACCATTGGATGTACACCTGATGATTGTAAATCCTGAACGCTATGTAGAAATATTTCACAAAGCGGGTGCGGAAATATTGACAGTGCACCTTGAGGCCAGCACACACCTTCACCGCACGGTGCAACAAATAAAAGCTATGGGCATGAAGGCCGGTGTGGCCATCAACCCACACACCAATGTCTCGATGCTAAAAGAAATCATTGCCGATGTGGACCTCGTCTGCATGATGTCGGTTAATCCCGGATTTGGTGGACAAAAGTTTATTGAAAACACCTTTAGGAAAGTGGCCGAGCTTAAAGCCTTGATTGAAAGCCGTAAATCCAAAGCCCTTATTGAAATTGATGGTGGAGTAAATCAACAAAATGCGAAACCCTTGGTTGATGCTGGAGCCGATGTTTTGGTAGCGGGAAATTTTGTGTTCTCATCGTCAAACCCCAAAGAGGTTATTCAGCGTTTAAAAGATATTTGATTGGCTAGTTTGAGTTTTGAGTTTATGAAGTTTGAACATATCCATCAAAATTTTTAAACGCGGAATCCCTAACAATATACAATGCGCTACAGTCCATTCATTTTTCTCATCGTTTTTGTTTCTTGCGCCCGCACGGTGTCACGGATTGATCCAAACCAGCAAATAGATTTAAGTGGCCGTTGGAATGATTCTGATTCACGTCAAGTGGCCGATAAGATGACATCTGAATTGCTGGCAAGCAATACATTCAACGACTACTCGAAGGCACTGGGCAAAAAGCCTGTTATAGTTGTTGGGCAAATACGCAACAAGACCAGCGAGCACATTGACGCCAACAACTACATCAAAAAATTTGAAGTGGCTATTTTTAATTCTGGCCTTGCCGATATTGTTGAGTCGGACGCCTTTCGTGATAAGTTGCGGGTGGAGCGCGCGCAGCAACAGGATTTTTCAGATCCAGCCACGGTGGCCAAGTGGGGCAAAGAAGTGGGGGCCAACCTCATGCTGTTTGGGGAAATGAGTTCTGAAACAGATTTGTATAACAAGAACAAAGTGGTGAATTATGTGACCACGCTCTTTCTCACCGATATGGAAACCAACAAGCGTGTGTGGTATGGCCAGCAGGAAATCAAGAAGCAGATACGCAATTAATCCAATGATTATCCCGAATTGACAATTGATAAACATGCAATTGACAATGTTGTCAATTGCGAAAATTGTCAGTCATCAACTTAACAAATCAGATTTTTAAAATGACTTTGATTGAGGATGAAAACCTTTAAGAATTTAAGTTGCCGGTTAAAGGTTTTCGGTTTCGTGGCTATGGCTACTTCGTGTGCCACGTATTATCAATCCAATTACACCTTCAATCAGGAATTTGAGCGCGGAAACTTGGACAATGCGCTTTCCAATTTGCAGTCGCATGCCTCTGAAGCCAACGGCAAGCGGGAGTTTCTTTTTTATGTAAACAACGGTTTGGTGCTTTCCATGATGGGCCGCTATGAAGAAAGCAATGAATACTTTGAAAAAGGATTTTTGTTTGGCGAAGATTACCGCAAAAATTATCTCTACGAAGTGGCTTCCTACCTCACCAATCCCATGGTCACAACTTACAAAGGTGAAGATCACGAGCACCTTATGTTGCTCTACTACAAAGCCTTAAATTTTTTGAAACTGGGAAAAACGGAAGAGGCACTGGTGGAATGCCGAAGGTTGAACATTCGCCTGCAACAATTGAGTGATCGCTACGATTCGGATAGTAAATTCCAGCGCGATGCATTCGTCCATGTGCTGATGGGAATTATTTATGAGGTGGACAAAGATTATAACAATGCCTTCATTGCCTATCGCAATGCGTGGGAGATTTATGAAAATGATTATCAAAAATTGTTTCAGCTACACGCACCCGATCAACTAAAAAAAGATTTGCTGCGCACCGCCTTTCTCAGTGGGATGACCGATGACTTTGACAGATATAAACTTGAATTCGGGATGACCGGTTTTGAGTATCATCCTTCGGAAGGGGGGGAGCTTGTTTTTTTCTGGCACAATGGCCTGAGTCCGATAAAAGCCGAATGGGGAATTAATTTTGTGGTAAACCATAGAGACAATTGGTTATATTTTTCGAACAAAGAATTGGGCATAAGTTTTCCTTTTCGCCTCGATAACTATAGTGAGAAAGACAAGAGCGGACTTAACAGCCTTGAGTTTTTCCGGGTTTCCTTTCCCCGGTACATTGAAAGACCGGCCTATTTTTCGGGTGCAACCATTTCGTTTCAAAATCAATCCATGCCACTTCAAATGCTGGAGGATGTAAACAAGATTGCCTTTAAGAGTTTGGAGCAGAGGATGAACCTTGAACTGAGCAAGGCCTTGATCCGTGTCGCATTAAAAAAGGCTGCTGAATATCAAATGAAGAAAGAAGATAGGACACTCGGTTCTGTGCTGGGTATGATAAACGCCATCACAGAAAAGGCTGACACCCGCAATTGGCAGACGCTTCCTCACAGTATTTATTATGCAAGGGTGCCTTTGGTGCCAGGCAAAAATGTAGTTGATCTTCAGTTGAACGGGCCAGCCCCCGTGCAACATCAATTTACCTACGAGGCCAAGAAAGGACAGATATTGTTTCACACTTTCAGTTCGCTGGAAAGCGGGTATCCAAAATACGGTTACTGACTCGGCCCATGACAAATTGAACCACAATAGAACATAGACCACACCTGCCTAGCCGGGCAGGCAAGGTAGAAATACCCACATAGAAAATAAACTCAACACCTATG
The DNA here is from genome assembly GCA_031422215.1 of Cytophagales bacterium. Taxonomy (GTDB): domain Bacteria; phylum Bacteroidota; class Bacteroidia; order Cytophagales; family Cyclobacteriaceae; genus ELB16-189. The sequence goes on from JANOQB010000628.1 coordinate 2,908, forward strand.
TGAAATTCTATGTACCTATGTTCCTATGTGGTTCAAAATTGTGGTTGGTCTGAGGAGATTGATATAAAGCCTCAATTAAAATTCTTAAAAGCGATTTCCCCGGGTTACCGATGGGCAGTGCTTTGACATCCATTTTTACCTATTATCTTTAGAAATTAATTCAACAACCTGAACAAGATTTATACATCCTTATCGCTGGTCGTACTGCTATTTCTTTCTTCGGTATCGCAAGCCCAGGATGAAGAGAAGCCCACTTTTCCGTTGGAGACTATTTATGCAAAACGGAAAAGCTATCCGGTAAGGAAGATGCTCAGGAACATCAAGTTTAGCGCTAGCATTGGAGCAGGCAATACTTTTTTCAGACATAAACTCGATGGGTTTGGAATTTTCCAGAACACCGGCCAATCACCACGTATTTTTCCTTCAGGCGCAAGTCCGTTCCCACGTTTTTCAAACTGGGTAAACTCAGTGGCAGGCGATACATTGTTTGTTCAGCCAGATAGATACTTAGTCAGTTCCGACACATCCAAACTTGGCTTCAAAGGCAATGGGCTCAACATTCCTCTGCATGTTACAATCCATTATGAATTTCTTGGCAAGTACAGGATAGGGGCAGGCTTTGGATATGAAGCGATGTTTATGGGAAATTTTAAACCTATCACGTTTACCGATAAGATCGGGAGTTTCCAACCTGCCAACTCTTCGGGGATTATGAAAAAGTATTATGGCATGGCGGGGTATTCCTTTTACCGGTTACAGGATTATCTATTTACAGGAACCCTACTGATCGGTGGCTATCAACCAGGAAACAATTTTGCTAAGGGCCTTATTCAAAAAGGAATTAATGTAAATCTTGGGGTTACTGTTGAAAGGGACCTTTCAGAATATGTACGGCTTTTTGCGAGGTCTTCCCTCGATTTCAAAAATTATACACTATCAATACCCGGAAGTGGCGATAAATCGATCAAGCACAACCTCAACGCAGTCTATCTTCAAATTGGGTTAACCTATTCATTGCCCGAACTTCCAAAATGCTTTCACAGCGAATGCAAAATACAGATGAACCATGCCCACGGCAACAAGGAGTACAGAAGCCGGGTGCATCCGTTTTATAAAAAGCAGAATCCCAACTACGGTGAAAACCACCCCAAGCTGATCAAGTACAAAGGAAAAAACAAGAAGAGGCTCAACCCGTTTTGATTTACAATTGAAACCCATGTCAGCCTGAGGTTCTCGAAGGCTAATTTTATTCTCAAGTCAGTTTTCGTCCCGATAGTTATCGGGATCAAACTGACATATTATTTTGTTTATGTTCAACGTCATTTATAAGGGGCGCTTTCATAATTCTTTTTGTAAGAATGTGTGATTTAAGGTCGGCTCACAGTTCAAATTTCTTTTAATTTTAATTACCTTGCGCCTTCGTTTTCAAAACCTGTTTTAATGGTTCGGCAAACGGATAAATAACCCAATACACTACGTGGCAGAAGAAACCAATTTACCCCCGGCAAGACAGAACATAATACCCATCAATATTGAAGATGAGATGCGCGGTGCCTACATCGACTATTCCATGTCGGTGATCGTATCGCGGGCATTGCCCGATGTGCGCGATGGGCTCAAGCCGGTGCACCGTAGGGTACTTTTCGGTATGCAGGAACTGGGAGTTAACTACAACAAGCCATACAAAAAATCGGCCCGCATTGTCGGGGATGTGATGGGTAAGTACCATCCCCACGGAGATGCTTCCATTTACGATACCATGGTGCGCATGGCCCAGGATTGGTCGTTGCGCTACACGCTGGTGGATGGCCAGGGGAACTTTGGCTCCATTGATGGCGACCCTCCAGCCGCCATGCGATATACCGAGGCAAGGCTCAAGCGCATTGCCGAAGAAATACTGGCCGACATAAATAAAGAAACGGTTGACTTTCAACCCACTTACGATGATCAAAACCAGGAGCCAACCGTATTGCCAAGCAAGATTCCCAACCTGTTGGTGAACGGATCATCGGGCATTGCCGTGGGCATGGCCACCAACATGGCCCCGCACAATCTTACCGAAGCCATTGACGGCATAATTGCCTATATCGACAACCACGACATCACCATTGCCGAGTTGATGAAGTATGTTACCGCACCGGATTTCCCCACAGGAGGAATCATATACGGTTATCAGGGTGTGCAAGAGGCATTCCTTACGGGAAGAGGAAGGATTGTGGTGCGGGCAAAAGCGGAGATTGTTGTTGCGGCCAATGGCAAAGATCAAATCATTGTCACAGAAGTTCCCTACATGGTGAACAAAGCACTGATGATAGAGAAGACTGCCGCCATGGTCAATGATAAAAAAATCGAGGGCATAACCGACATACGCGATGAATCGGATCGTGATGGCTACCGGGTGGTTTATGACCTGAAGCGAGATGCCATTCCAAATGTTGTGTTGAATAATTTATTCAAATACACACAGCTTCAGTCTTCCTTCAATGTGAACAACGTGGCACTTGTAAAAGGAAGGCCACAGACCTTGAACCTCAAGGACCTAATCGTGCATTTTGTGGAGCATCGCCACGATGTGGTTGTGCGCAGGACAAAGTACGAATTGAACGAGGCCGAAAAGCGTGCCCATATCCTGGAAGGCTATCTGATTGCACTCGATCATTTGGATGAAGTGATTGCTTTGATCCGTAATTCGCAAGACCCGGACATCGCCAAGGCAGGATTGATCGCCCAATTCAACCTTTCCGAGATTCAGGCAAAGGCAATTTTGGAGATGAGGTTGCAGCGCCTCACTGGCCTTGAGCGCGAAAAAATCCTCAACGAATACAAAGAGATCAAAGCACTCATTGAACACCTGAAAGAAATTTTGGCGAGCGAACCGCTACGCATGGGTATTATCAAAACAGAATTGGCCGAGATAAAAGAACGGTATGGCGATGCGCGTAGAACCGTGATAGAACATAGCGATGACGACATCACCATGGAAGACATGATCGCCAACGAAGAAATGGTGATCACGATTTCCAATCAGGGATATGTTAAGCGCACCTTGCTTTCAGAATACCGCACACAGGGCAGGGGAGGCATCGGATCAAAAGCAGCCACCAGCAAGGAAGATGATTTCACCGAGCATTTGTTCATTGGCCATGCACACAATTACCTGCTCATCTTCACCGAGTTTGGACAAGTGTATTGGAAAAAAGTATATGAAATCCCCGAAGGAAATAAAACCTC
>JANOQB010000629.1:0-21554 GCA_031422215.1 Cytophagales bacterium
TATCAAATCGGCACCAGCGCGCTTGATGCCTGTAAGCACCTCCACCATCGCTTGCTCCTCATTTAAGTAACCCGCCTTTGCTGCAGCTTTTATCATGGCATACTCACCGCTTACATGATACGCGCTAACCGGTAGATGCACTGAATTTTTTACTTCACGGATAATATCCAGATAAGCATGCGCAGGTTTCACCATAATAATGTCGGCCCCTTCTTGCACGTCCATCTGCACTTCTTTCAAGGCTTCCAAGCGATTGGCCGGATCCATCTGATACGTTTTTTTGTCGCCAAAGCCAGGAGCACTGTCCAACGCATCGCGAAACGGACCGTAAAAACAGGAAGCATATTTTGCCGCGTAGCTCATGATGCCTGTGTTATGAAAACCCTCTTTCTCCAACGCCTCGCGTATGGCGCGAATACGTCCATCCATCATATCGCTGGGTGCCACGAAATCGGCACCGGCCTTTGCATGGCTCACACTCATCTGCGCAAGCACAGCCACGGTTTTATCATTTACAATCTGTTGATACTCAACAATGCCATCATGACCAAACGAGGAATATGGATCGAGTGCCACATCGGTCATCACTACCATATCGGGCAATGCTTTTTTTATTTCGCGTATGCTCCGTTGCATCAAACCCTTTTCGTTCAATGCCTCTTTGCCTGCGTTGTCTTTCAATCCGTCAGGCACTTTTACAAACAACAGGGCGCAGCGCAATCCCAGCTCATAACATTCTTTCAACTCTTTCACCGCCAAATCCAGCGAGTAGCGAAAGTAGTTGGGCATAGAAGATATTTCCTCTTTGATGTGCTCACCCTCTATTATAAAGACAGGAACAATAAAATCGGATGGGTTCAACATGGTTTCTCTCACCAAGCTCCGCACCGAAACGGTTTGCCTTAAAATTCTGTTGCGTCTGATCATGGGGATGGAGTTAGGAGATATGAGATTTGAGATAATTTGAGTTTGAATTTGAATTTGTTTTTGAATTTTTAGAGTTTCAGTTGCTCAAATCTTTTTAGGATTAACAATCCAATTGCCCATTCTGATTCAGGTATAAATTTAATCATCAAATCCAATTTTTAGGGGATGCGAGCACCTCCAACAACTTCTCCTCCTCGCTTCCTTTGGCGGGAACATAATCATAATCAAACCTGACTGTGGGCGGCAAACTCATCAAAATGCTTTCGGTGCGCCCGTTGGTTTTTATGCCGAACAACGTGCCACGATCGTGCAGCAGATTGAACTCCACATAGCGGCCCCTACGGATTTCCTGCCAGTATTTATGTTTATCAGAAAATTGAATCAACTTCCGCTTGTTCACAATCGGCACATAGCCATCTAAAAAACTTTTTCCATTAGCCTCTGAAAAATTTCTCCAGAATTCAAGATCGCGCTGATCATCGCCACGGCCATGATCAAAAAAAATGCCCCCAACTCCCCTCCGCTCGTCCCCACGGTGATGATTGCAAAAGTATTGATCGCACTGCGATTTGAAAATTGGATAGAGAGAAAGGTCAAAACCATCGCAACATTTTTTTTGAACAGAATGAAAATGCACTACATCCTCGTCAAATAAATAATAGGGTGTAAGATCGGTGCCACCACCAAACCAAGCATCTACCACAGTGCCGCTATCATCATACAGTTCAAAGTAGCGCCAGTTGGCATGAACTGTGGGCACAAACGGATTGAATGGATGGATTACCAGCGACAGCCCGCAGGCAAAAAAGGTTGTGCCTTGCACCTTCAGTTGTTGTGCTGCCTGCGCAGATAACTCACCATGAACGATTGAAATATTTACTCCACCCTTCTCAAAAATATTTCCATTGCTGATCACACGCGTTTCACCGCCACCACCACCAGGCCGCTGCCACACATCCGAGACAAACTTGGCCTTACCGTCCGCATCTTCCAATCCCACACAAATTTTATCTTGAAGGGAACGGATGTGATCGGTAAACAAATTTTTAATTGACGTCTTCACGATATTCTTTTACGGCATCCACAAATGCTTTGGCGTGATCGACCGGAATGTGAGGCAAAATGCCGTGGCCCAGGTTGGCGATGTACGATTGCGCACCAAATGCTTTGATCATCTTCTTCACTTCCATTTTTATTTCGGCCGGTTTCATCGAAAGTTTTGACGGGTCAAAATTTCCTTGAAGGGCAATATTGTTCTGAGTTTCCATACGAGCCATTTCGGGAGTTATCCCCCAATCAATGCCAAGACCAGAAACCGACTTGTTATTGGATAGAGAATGCAATGCATAGCTGCTCCCTTTCGGGAAAAGGATCACGGGAGCGTGGGGGGCAAGTGCTTCTGCTATTTGTATGAGATAAGGGCCCGCAAAGCGATCAAAATCTTGCGGGCTTAGCAATCCGCTCCAGCTATCAAATATTTGCACCACATCGGCACCGGCTTTTACCTGAGACTTTAAATACAAAATAGTAGCGCGGGTAATTTTGCTGAGAAGATTATGAGCTAACTCCGGCTGCGAAAAGCAAAATGCCTTTGCTTTCTCAAAACCTTTGCTGCCCTTTCCCTCCACCATGTAGCAAAGCAACGTGAAGGGTGCCCCGGCAAAACCGATGAGCGGCACACGGTTGTTAAGTTCGCGTTTCGTTAAAGCCAATGCTTCAAAAACATAATTTAATTTTTCAACCACATTTTGTTCATCCAATTGATCAACATCACGCTGGGTGCTGATCGTGTTGGGAAGCGATGGCCCTTTGCCTTCCTCCATCAGTACCGTCATGCCCATAGCCTGCGGTATCACAAGAATATCAGAAAAAATAATGGCGGCATCCACACCTATGATGTCGATCGGTTGCAACGTAATCGCACAGGCAAGTTCGGGAGTTTGCACCCGCGTGAAAAAATCATACTTGGCTTTGAGTACTTGGTATTGAGGCAGGTATCGGCCCGCCTGCCTCATCATCCATACAGGTGGGCGCGATACTTTTTCTTTTCGGAGTGCTTTCAACAGCAGATCATTCTTTAACATGAGCATGAGATTTTGAGTAATGGGCAACAATCATATTCAACATTATTTCTTCGGACGGAGCTTCGGGTATATAAGTTTGTTGATAACATTTTTGTGCAGCATGATCTGCCGTAGTTTTACCTATACAAAAGCAGGGCACTTGCAGCACCGGATTTTTGGATAAAAAACTATCTACCGCACTTGGGCTGAAAAAAATAATGCCCTGATAAGAAATGTCGATGGTTACAGGAGTAAATTCTGTGCGATAGGCAATCACGTTGTGCACGGCAACTCCTGCGCTGTTCAGTTTCTCCGACAATTCATTTCGCTTTAGGTTACCACAAATGTGCGATACCTCTTTCACGTCAACATCTCTTAAAATTTCATCTGCCAAAGCGGAAGCATGTGGCGCAGTGGATTTAATATTCAGGCCAGAAGCCCGCACATATTCCTTTGTTCCCCGCGAGGTACAATGCACCGTATAATTGGATTTATCCAATCGCAATTGTGTGATGATTTGCAAAAATGCTTTTGCCCCTGTAATACTGGTAAGCACAACATGCTTGCAAATTGATTGATCATCGAGGTTGGACGGAATATCAATCACTTTAGCAATAAAATCGCGACTTGTAAACTTCCATCCTGTTGCCGTTAGTTCGGTCACTTTATCAGAAGTCAGTTTTCGGGTAGAGACAATATGCAATGGAATGTTCATGACCCTCGAAATGTTTTGATGATCGCATCCGCACCTTGCTGCAAAATTTTTCTGGCTGCCAAATTCCCTACGTCTGCTGCCAGGTTAAGATCAAAGGACATTGCCACTTCGCATTTCTGCTTGCCATCGAGGCTAAAAATATTTCCCTTAAAATATAAGTCACTGTCCTTAATTTCTGCGTAAGCTGCAATGGGCACGGCACATCCACCGTGAAGGGCTGCCAAAAAATCGCGCTCGGCTGTGATGCAAAGATTTGTTTCGTGATGGTCAATCGGTTTGCAGATTTCAATTGCTCTTTCATCATCTTGCCGGCACACTACTGCGATCGCGCCTTGTGCAGGTGATGGCAACATCCAATCCAATGCAATAAATTTATGAGAAGATATTTTCAACCGATCCAAAGCCGCCTGTGCAAATATCGCCCCATGCCAATTTGATCCGTTCAATTTTTTCAACCTTGTTTGAATATTGCCGCGCAGGTTTTCTGTGGCATGATGTGGATAGCGATGCAACCATTGTGATCTTCTTCGCAAGCTGCTGGTGGCAATGATGCAATTTTGTGTGAAGTCAATTGTGTTTTGTGAGGAAGGCAACACTAAGCAATCATAGTGCGAAGCCCGCTCGAGCACTGCTCCTATCACTAAACCCTTTGCCAATTTGGTAGGAATGTCCTTGCAGGAATGAACGGCAACATCAATCTTGTTGTTGAGCAAAGCAACGTCAAGTGATTTTGTAAATATCCCTTGAATGCCCATCTCATAAAGCGGTGTTGTCAAATCAAGGTCGCCATCGGAAGTGATCTCAACGATTTCTGTTTCGATTCCTTGAAGATTGAGTTTGTGCTGCACCTCGTGTGCTTGATAGAGAGCCAATGCACTTTCGCGCGTGCCGATGCGAATACGGTTCGATGAAATCATTTTTCGTGGGCGATAAGGTCATTCACAGTTTGGATAACCGAACAACCGCGATAGCCCTCCACCTTTATTTGTTGGATCAATCCCGAAAAGGACTTTTCAATTTTCGCTTTCGGGTTGCCACCATTGTGTATGATGTGACCCATTTTTACTTTGTAGCCCAAGATCACTTCGGTGTGGCGAAAAACATTTTGCCACTCCATCAACCTAACAATGAAATCTTCAATGATCAATTCGGCCTTGGGAATTTCCAAATGCCGTTGCTTCATCAACTCGTTATGAAAATCAGAAATTTCATCCACCGAATAGAGGGTGATCCCTGCAAGGGATTTTATGTGCGGATCAATTACCTGTGGAATACTGAGGTCTATAAAAATTTTAGCAGAATCCGGTTTTATGTTTTCGGGCCTGATCACATAATGATCGGCCTGGAATGCGGTGATCACAGCATCAAACCCCGAAAGGTTTGTGGTGAACTCTTCAAAAGGAAGCACACGGGCACCCACTTCCCTTGCAAGTTTTTCAGCGTGGCCAAGTGTGCGGTTGGTGAGCGTAATATTGCACTCCGGAAAATAGTCGCACAAGTTGCGCGCCATGGCCTGCCCTATTTCGCCCGTGCCGGCAATCAGGATATTTTTTGCTGCCCTCCCGTTCTGTTGCGAAACAATCAATTCGGCAGCGGCAAAACTCACCGAATATTTTCCGTTGCTGAGATTGGTTTTGGCTTTCACTTCTTTTGATGCCTGAAAAGCAAAACTTGAAATCCTGTCCGTCAACGTTCCTATAAGCCCAAACTGCCTCGATACCTTTACTGCGTTTTTGATTTGGCCCACAATTTCATAGTCGCCAATAATCTGCGAGGCCAACCCCGAAGTGACATTAAATAAATGCCGAACAGCATCCACCCCCGAATAAAGATAGAAGTAGGAATTAAAATCATCGGTGCTTAGGCCCAACTGTTCCGTTACAAAATCTATCAACTGAGTGTTATGGGCACATGCATAAAATTCAGTGCGGTTGCAGGTGCTCACCACAAAAAAATCAGTCAACCCTCTTGCCAGGGCTTTGTTGTAAACCGATCCGATCTGATCAGGGGTAACGGCAAACCGGCTGCGTATTTGCGAACTGGCTTTGGTGAAGCTTGTTCCCAACACGGAGAAATGACGGATATTGCTTTGAGCGGCTGACCCCATTTTCAATTTTAAAACAAGGCGCAAGATGAGGCAATTAGAAAAAATAAAATACCCTTAAAAGGAAAAAGAATGACTTATTCAAGAACTAATGGATAATAAACGTTAAAAAATGGCCTTAAAAGTAAAAAACTGATTCACTGGTTTTCGGCATGAGGACATTACTTCATTTGATAACCAAGCGTGAGAAACAACGTCCTTCCATCTGCAGGCAATACGCCTGGGCCTGGATATCCACCCGCCCTCCGGGTAAAATAATTTTTATTGCCAAGATTATTGACTCCGCCCTTTATTGTAATCCCTGACTTGTGCTTATATCCTGTGGTAAAATCTAAAACATAGTACGATGGCACCAGTCCATTTTGGCCGTTGGCCGATGATTCGGTCGTGTTGTTCGCATCGGTAAACAATTCATCGGTATAGCTGTATTGAAATGTTGCCAAAAATCCTTTTTGCGCAAAGGTAAGCCCGGCCCTTAAAATATTTTGTGGGGCATATTCAACATGCTTGTGCTTATAGTTGGTTTCGCTAAGCGAATTGTTTACCACGGAAATTATTTTGAAATTATTGTAGCGTGCCTGATTGTAGGCATAAGACACAAACACACTGACTTCTCCAAACTTTGTCAATGCGCCCGTTGACTTGGTAATGTTATATTCTCCAAAAACCTCTACGCCTTTTGAAGCACTGCCGCCCACGTTGGTCCTCAAATTATAAAATGACCCATCCGCTCGCTGCTGTTTGATGGTGCCCACACGGTTGTTGTATTGCAAATAAAATACACTTCCATCAAACAAAAGATAATCTTTGAGATTGCCCCGATACCCAACATCCACCGTAAGGCCTTTGGCATCTGTGAGATTAGGATCAATTACATCGGTGGTAGGTGGCGTGGTGAGGTCGGCAAATTGCACCGGCCTGTACGATTGTGTGGCGTTAGCATAAAGTTTTGTCGTTTTTGTTGCGGCATATTCCATTCCAAGTCCACCAATCACAAACCCACGGCTTCGTTTTTGATTTTGCAAATAGACGGGATTATTATTAGCCACTCCACTATATCCACCAGCTTCCGCCTTCAGGTATTCATATCTGATCCCGGGGATCACAATGAATTTTTCGGAGAGGCTAAACAGGTTTTCAGCAAAAAGGGCTGCGTTCTTACTTTCATAGTCAATATCGCTGGTCCATGTTGTTCCGGGTTCCTGCACTAACTCATATCCTGTCCCCGTGCTACCCTTACCTCCGCGAAAGCGAAATGTGTTGCCAGAATAAAGCCGCAAGCCAGCGCTAAAACTATGGCCTAATCCACCAAGACTGTAATGATGGAGGTAGCGCGTTTCCATACCCACATTTCTATAACTATCTATATCAATGGTGCGTTGGCTGTAATTTCCTGTGGCTGGATTGATTGCATCAACATCCAAAATTCCTGAGCCAGGAAAAAAACCAATGCTGTTGCGATCACCCGAAACGCTAAAGAATTTAACACTCAAGCGTTGATTGACATTGAATTTAAAATCCCCGCTAAGGGCGGCAGTTTGCCAGGTGAGATCAAACCAATTTCTGCTCCTCACACTTTGTTTTGGATTTTGATCAAACTGTGAATCCGTTAGTCCACCGGGTTGCTGGCTCAACGTATTCCATCGGGTAAATTCTGCTGTCAAAGAAAACCGGTCGGAAAGATTATACGTGAATGTGCCCGAACCCGTGTTGCTTTTATATTGATTGTTCTCTCTCCATCCATCGGCACTCCGATGATCGGCAAACGCGTAGTAATGAATTTTTTTTGTCTTGCCCCCTACGGCATTGTACGAATTGATCAACCCATTGCTTCCCAGCGTTTGATAGGTTTCCAGTTGAAATGGCTTTGTGAACTCACTTCCGTTTTTCAAAATGTAATTTACCATGCCGCCAATCTGTGGGCCATATTGCAAGGCACCGTGCCCTCTTACTATTTCAATGCGTTGCACCGACTGAAGTTGCGGATTATAATATGCCTCCGGATAACCAAACGGGTCGGCAGAAACATCGTAGCCATTTTGCCTGATGTTAAATTCCCACGAGCGGTTGGGGCTAAGCCCACGTGAGCCAATATTGATTTGAATGCCGCTGCTCTCACTTTCCCAAATAAAAATACCGGGCACTTTGGCCATCACCTGCCGCATGGTGTTGGTGACCACATTGCCCTGTACATTGCCCAGCACCACCAACGCGCTTTTCTTGCCTGCATAAATATTGGTGCCCACAATTTCGGGCAATTGGTGTATGTCGGATTTGCTCTTTTGGCCTACTATGGTGATTTCAGAAAGTATTCTTGTAGGGATAGAGTCCATCTCTTGCGCAACCAATACATTGATTGTGAGTATATTAAGAATTATAAACAGGTTTTTCATGGGCTATTTTATTATTTAGATTAATTCTAAATAATAGGCAAATGTATAAACATGCCCGTAAACCCAAAATGATTTAAGTCAATTTTTTGTGGTGATGGTATTTTGATTCACCAGCTGCGGGTCAGGCGACCCGCAACAACTGGGGGGCTTGAACAACTGGGTGACCCACAACTTTTGATGATCTGATGAAAAAATATTATCTCCTTCTTGTAGTGCTTCTTCTTGGTGTTGATCCGAACAACATTCCAAAAACACCGCGTACCAACTCTCGTCCGATCTGTTTTGTTACCGGAGATGACAACACTTCATCGAATGTACTTTTCTCCTGGCGCACCGAACGCGAACTTGTTGCCTTCACCTCTTGCTGTCTCACTTGCTCTTCTTCAATTTTTTTCTCCTGCACTTCGCGCACCGAGCGCATTTTTTCATCAAGCATTTCAAAAGCACTGCGGGGGTCAACCGTGTCTTTGTATTTTTTATAAAGGTCGGAGGCATTTAATTGAGCTTGGTATTCTGCCTCGCTAAGCGGCCCCATAAACGAAGCTGGCGGTGCCAAATGGGTAACAACAGTTTCGGTAGGAATACCCTTTTCATTGAGCACGGTGATGAAAGCCTGGCCGGTGCCCAGCTGGGTGAACTGCTGCTCCATGTCGTAGTATTCCGATTTAGGAAATGTGCGGATCGTATCCTTCAACGCCTTTACATCGTTGGGCGTAAACGCGCGGATTACATGATGCACCCGGTTGCCTAATTGCGCCAACACATTGGCCGGCACATCTTGTGTTAGCTGTGTGCAGAAAAAAACTCCTACGCCCTTGGAGCGGATGAGGCGTATCACCTGGTCGATCTGATCCATAAATGCTTTGGGCGCATCTTTAAAAAGCAGATGGGCCTCATCCAAAAAGAAAATAAGTTTGGGTTTGTCGAGGTCGCCAGCTTCGGGCAGGGCCTGATAAATCTCCGCCAACAGCGCGAGCATAAAAGTTGAAAAGATGGCAGGTTGGCTTTGCACATCGGACACGTTGAGCAAACTGATCACGCCACGGCCATCTACCTTTTCAAACAGATCATCAATGTCAAAAGATTTTTCACCAAACAATTGGTCAACACCTTGCTGTTCAAGAGCTACAATTTTTCTTAATATGGTGCTGGCAGTGGCGGGTGCGATTTTTCCATAGTCGCCTTTTATTTCTGCTGCTCCGGCACCTTCCGATAAATAGTTGAGAACTTTTTTCAAGTCGTTCAAATCCACAATCGGCAGATCTTTGTCATCGGCATACTTGAAGATGATCATCAACACACCGCTTTGCACTTCGTTCAACTCAAGGACTTTGCTAAGCAAAACGGGACCAAACTCAGTGACGGTTGCGCGCATTTGCGCACCCAACTTTCCACTGAGTGAGTAGAGTTCTACAGGATAACCTGATGGTGTATATTTCATCCCGAGCTTTGTTGCCCGTTCCGTGATTTTATCATGGGGCGCAGCTTCTTTGGCCATGCCCGAAATATCGCCCTTCATATCGGGCATAAACACCGATACGCCTGCGGAGGAAAGCTGCTCTGCCAACAATTGAAGTGTGCGGGTTTTGCCTGAGCCAGTGGCACCCGTAACCAATCCATGCCGGTTCATCATCTTCAAAGGAAGGTTCACTTTGGCATCAGCGAGTATTTCGCCTTGAAAGATGCCCGCACCCAAATAAATGGATGAACCAGCAATAGTGTATGATTTTGTGATTGATTCTATGAATTTTTCTTTTGACATGGGTGTGTGTTTTGAGATGTGGTTTGTCTTAGATATTCTAAAGTGGTTATATGTATTCAGAAATGTAAATCATTTTTTTTGAAGCCACTTCATGGGGTGTATTTTCAAATTTTTGCCCAGACCGTCAACAAAAAAATGCCGCCCCTCTGGGGCTAATAAATCATCACCATAAAATACTACCAAAATGTCGTTCCTACGGAACTTTAAAACACCATCGGCCTGCCGGACGGGCAGAGGTGGCATTTTGGTAAGTATAAACCAGATATAAGTTCACAAGCCCCAGAGGGGCGGCATTTTCAACCGCTACATTATGAAATGCACCCTCTTCATTCAAAGTTTCCTTTTCAGCAGCCAGTCTATCTGCGGGTCGGTGCCCATCCAAAATGTGTGCTCCGAAAATTTTTCGAAACCCCATTTATTATAGAACTTCTGGGCATTGAAATTTCTTTCCCAAACTCCCAGCCAAATCCAATCATAGTTTTTATCTATAGCATACTGCATCGCCTTCTCCATCAGTAATTTTCCGGCTGATTTTCCTTGCGCCTTGGTAAGCACATAGAGCCGTTGCAGTTCAACCGTGTTGATGCCCAACTTGTCCGCTACTTCATCTGTCTCGCGCAGGCGGGCGAAGCCAATTATCTTTTCACCTTCGCACGCCAAAAAAAGCTTGGAGCCTTTCTCGTCATGTTCTTTTGTAAGTGTAACCAAGTTATAAGCCTCGTCCAAATAGGCTTTCATGTTCTCCGGTGTGTTGTACTCTGCAAAAGCATCGTGATAGGAAGATAGTGCCACCTGCCGCATGGCTTCCATGTCTTCAACGCGCGATTCCCTTACTGCAATCATATCCAAAATAAAAAAACGTGATAATGGATTTTTTTAGGATGTGTGCCTATTTTTTGTCTTCGAAATTCTGAAAAGAATACAGAACACCCAACGAAAATGCCTGACTAAGTTGGATTCCACTGTCCTGATCAAAATCATAGATCATGATTCCGCCCAGGCTTACGTTTATAAACTTGTTCACCTTGGCGGTGAAATTAATGTCGAGGCGGTGGTCTATGGTTTTTGGTTCAATCGTTTCATAATTGGCAAACATTACATACCTCCAATTCAAGTTTACATTCTCGGCCATGTTCTTGTTAAACTCGGCCTGCAATTGAAAAGCCAGCCATTCGAAGCGAGTTGATTCACCTTTTAGAACTCCGTAAGGCTTTACAGGATCCACAGCGTCAAAGCGTCCGTTGTTATCAGCTACGATGGTAACGCGGGGAGAAAAGGGGGAGAGCCTTAGCTTAAAATAATCTACCGGGTGATATTCAAAGCCCCACGCGGAAGTGATAAAGGCGGGAGCCATAAAATCTGAAATCAACGAACCTACTTCCACTCCGTTTGCATCCATTTCATATTTATAACCTTTGGCAAACTGAGAAAGGAAGTTGAACGAGGAAGTTATACTCCACTTTGCGTTGATCTCCTTACCAACCTTGGTCTCCAAATAAATACGGTCCAATGTTTTGCGATAGCCCTGACCCTGATTATTGACCATGCCATAGAGGAAATCAAACTCATTGTCCCAGGAAATTTTGTCCTTCTTAAAACCTGCTTTGTAATTAAGCAGTCCGTTTAACCCAAACGAGTTGACACCGCCCGCCTTCCAGTTGGAAGTGAAAGATGCCTGATTGATATTTAAGCCACTCTTGAACGATTTTTTCCAGTTGGAAAGGGAATCTATCCTAAGCACCTGCGCCCACGAACAAATTGAACATAACAAGAAGATTGCAATCAACATTGACTTTATCATAATCATATTGAAAATAGTTTTGGTTAAAGGGATTGTGAAGGAAGATCAAATATTGCTGAGCCTGATCTCTTCCAAAGCCATTTCGGTAAGCGGCTTGGTAATGAATTTTATGACGTGATTGTTGTTCACGATTTTATCAATGTCGCGTTTATTGTCCGAACTTGATAAAATGATAACCTTGCTCTTATTTTTGACCAGATCATTAAATTTTTCAAACTCGTATAGAAAAACGAACCCATCCACAATGGGCATGTTGATATCCAAAAATATTATGCTTGGAATCTGGTCTATGCTGTTTTGATGCTCCCGTAGGTAATCCAAAGCGCCCTTGCCCGAACTTTTTACGGTTACATGTTCGGCAAATTTAGTTATCTCGATGATGCGCTTGCTGATGAAATTATCAGTATCGTTATCATCCACCAGCAATACAAGGTCAATAGATTTCACTTCAAAGTTGATTAGTAGATATTTCCTTTTTAAAAACTGATGTTACGCACTTCGTGCTTTCTTTGTGCCTTAGTGTCTTCGTGGCAAAAAAAAGTGCATGAAAATTGAGCCACAAAGGCACCAAGCCACGAAGTTTCACACCGGTGTGCCAAAGCATTGCGGTGCGCGGGCACAAAGAAAACATTGAAATTTGGTTTATGGGTAACATAAGTTAAAAAGGCAATCGCAAATTTATTCTTTTTTGCAACATCTGAAACTCTTTTAAGGATCAGGGACTTAACATTCCAGTTTAATTTAAGTAAAAAATCGTAAAAGCGGGGGTTCAATCTTGATTCTGAGGAAGCCTAAACCGGATTATTTGGTCAATATCTTTAACCTTTCACCAAGCGTGAGGGAAAGATTGGCCTTACTGTTCCAATCCATAATCTCCTTGATAGTGACATTGTATTGACGTGCCACGCTATGCAGTGTATCGCCAGCCTTCACTTCATGCACAGCCCAGGCCTCGCTTTTATCAATCGTAGGCTGTGCTTCAGGTTGATACTTAATTGGGGTGGATGGCTGGGCCGTTCTGATTTCCTGGCCCGGATGAAGGCCGGAGGTGACAGCCAAATTATTCCACTCAACCAGCTCGTTTATGCTCACCTGATACTTCATTGAAATTGAATACCACGATTCACCTTTTGCTACTCTATGAATGCCCGGACGCTCCTCAACATCCTCACCCTGATCAACAATTAAATCATTTGCTTTTAAGATTTCTGCCGCAGCCGTTGGCCGTTTACTTTCTGTATTACTATTTGAGGAGGCGGGGTTAATTTCCCAATCAAAAAATTCACTCTCACTGCTTTTTTCAACGGTTGCTGCCAACTTTTCTTCAACAGGCTCCGCCAAGGGTTTCTTTGAATTTAGCCAGACAATTTCTCCATGTTTCAGTTCCTGATCGCGACTGAGACGATTAAATTTTTGAAGTTTTTTGAGCACCACCCCGAAATGCTGACTGACCGCCCACAAGTCTTCTCCGTCTGCAAGTGTATGAGTAAGTGCTGCTGATTTGTTTTTCTTTTTTTGAACAAAATAAAAATCACCAGGCTTCAGTGTGTGCTCTGTGCTGATGTCGTTGAATTTTAAAAAATCACTTTCGCTCACGTGAGCCCTGATGGCAAAAGCAGTTATGCTTTCGTTAGGCAAAGCCTGAATGGCTGCCACCCCATTTATTTCCTTCTTTATAGTTTTGATTTCATTTGATGCCGGTTTATCAAAGGGGTTAGTGGCCGTGGCAACTACCAAGGTATTAAAACCAGGAATGGATTTTCCGTTGGGCACAAGCAATGAGTAGGGCCTGTCGTTAGGAATGGTGGCCGACTTTACCCATTTATTACTCTCTTTAAGCTGAGCTTCTTCCATACCGAGTTCGCTGGCCAGATCACTTAAATTTTTTATTTCCTTCAATTCATACACCTGTACTTTAACCAGAGGATCACCTTTAACAGCATCCTCAAAGGCAACTTTATGGGCGATAAATTTTTTCACATACCAATATGTTTCGGATGTGATTTCCATGTGTTTCTCACCATTATGTTTATCTCCCACCAAGCGTTGTACACCCCCTGCACCCATCTGATATGCCTGAAGGGCGAAAAGCCAGTTGTTGAACATATAATTATTTTGCTTCAGATATTTGGCAGCCCCGCGGCTCGATGAAATGATGTTCATCCGTTCATCAATCTGATCATCCACGCGCATCCCCATTTCCATGGCGGTATAATCTTTGAATTGCCAGAAGCCTACTGCATTGGAAACCGACACTGCATCGGAAACAAGTGCGCTCTCCTGCAAGGCCAAATATTTGAAATCATCGGGCAGCCGCTCTTCAGCAAATATCTTTTCTATCAAAGGAAAATAAGTTTTCGCGCGCTCCACTTTTATGCCAAAGTACTTGGGGCTCTTGGTCATGGCATCCACGTCTTTCTGTATTTCGCGTCTGGCATCGTCACGGATGGTGAGCGTAAGGTCAGCGAAACGCATTTTGTGCGGCACTTCGGGAGTTTGTGCGTGTGAGACAGTAACTCCAAGTAAAATGAGCACAACCGCAAAAAATCTCATCGGGGGCAAAGATATGGAAAAGCAGTGAAGGAAATAGGATTTTAAAAGTTTGCAGTAGGCAGTATTCAGTAAGCAATATGTCCTTCAAATTTTCCTGATCATCATAACGCCATCTCTAAGAGGAAGCAACAAGTTCTCCACACGCTGGTCGTTCATGATTTTATCATTGAATTCCATAAGTGCCCGGGTATCTTTGTCGGGCTTTGGGCCAGCTACTTTGCCGTTCCACAGCACATTGTCGGCAAGGATCAATCCACCAGCCCTCACTTTATCAAAAATAAGATCGTAATAGTTCGAATAGTTTTCTTTGTCGGCATCGATGAACACCAAATCAAAAACCATATCAAGTGTGGGGATAATTTTGGATGCATTGCCAACCCAATAATCAATTTTTTGGTTAAGTCCTGCCTCGTTAAAATAACTTCTCACACGGCTTTCCAATTCTTCGTTTATGTCAATGGTCACCAGCTTTCCATCGGGCCGCAATCCTACGGCCATACAAATTGCCGAGTAGCCTGTGTAAGTGCCTATCTCTAAAATGTTTTTAGGTTTTATCAAATGGCTGATCATGGAAAGAAACCTGCCCTGCACATGGCCCGACAGCATGCGCGGCATCAACACCTCAGCATGTGTGTCGCGGTTTATTTTTTTCAATAAAGCCGGCTCGCCCGAGGTATGAGCGTTGATATATTTTAGTAAATCTTCGGGAAGGAAATCCATGGGTGGGAGAGGAGAAGTCAGAAGTCAGAATTAAGAGTGAATGATAAATCTTGTGTTTGAATTTGAATTTAGGTTTATTTTTGGTTCAGACTTTTCTCGGTTAGAAGTAGGAGATACTGCCTACTGGAGACTGCCTACTGCCTACTTTTCATTTAAGATTGGCTCCATAATCAGGTAACTCAATTTTTTCTCCACAAACATTTCGTTGGCCAATTCTTGCAGTTGAAGTGATGATGTATTTTTCACACGCTCAAAGATTTCCTCTAACGAAGTAACTCGGCCCATATCCAGCAGGTTGCGGGCCATCATCATCATGAAACTTATATTGTTTTCTTCGGCCATCGCAATTTGTCCAAGTATTTGGTCTTTGCAAGAAGAAAGCTGTTTGACGCCCAGCGGTTCATCGCGCAATTTTTGCAGCTCCGCTTTTATCAGGCCAATGCTGCGTTTCATTTGCGAAGGCTCCGTGCCAAACGAAATCATAAACAGGCCGGTGTCCATAAAAGGGACAAACTGCGCACCGATGGAATATACAAAGCCATGTTTTTCGCGCAGCGCAAGATTTAGGCGGGAGTTCATTCCCGATCCTCCCAAAATATTGGTGAGCATATAAAACGGGCTGCGCTTTTCATCTTTAAAGGAATACGAGGCACAGCCCATGGCACAGCGCGCCTGCTTCACGGGTCTCTTTAATGTCACTTGTTTTGGAACGTAGCTTTTAAATTTTTTCCTTCTCATGACCGATGAACTGGAGGAGATGCTTCCCAAATATTTTTCTGCCAACTTCAGTACCTTTTCGTAAGGGATGTTGCCTGTGCACGAGAACACAATCTTACTTGTATCCAAATGCTCTTTGATGAACCCAGTGAAATTTTTCCGCTCGAATGACTTCACCGTTTTTTCAGTGCCCAGGATGTTCATTCCCAACGAATGGCCCGCAAAAATTATGGAATCAAATTCATCTTGGAGCGAATCGTCCGGGTCATCATAATACATCGACATTTCTTCGAGGATCACCTGCCGCTCTTTTTCAATTTGATTTTTCGGGAAGATGGAATCAAACGTGATGTCGGTAAGCAGCTCAATGGCCCGCTCAAAATATTCATCGCGCACCGAGGCATAGAAAAGGATTTTTTCCTTGTCGGTAAAGGCATTCAGTTCGCCACCCAGCGATTCTAGCCGATTGTTTATGTGAAATGATTTTCGCTTGCGCGTTCCTTTAAACGCCATGTGCTCCCAAAAGTGTGCAATGCCCTGAT
The DNA here is from genome assembly GCA_031422215.1 of Cytophagales bacterium. Classification (GTDB taxonomy): domain Bacteria; phylum Bacteroidota; class Bacteroidia; order Cytophagales; family Cyclobacteriaceae; genus ELB16-189. Next base: position 16,298 of record JANOQB010000629.1, read on the forward strand.
TGGCCTCGGTTTCGTCTCGGCTCCCGATGTCGAGCATAATGCCGCAATGCACAATTTTAGTGGTGGTGATTTGATTATGAATAACCCGGATGCCGTTCTTCAGTGTATGTATTTCGTATTCTCTCATAGCCGGCTGCAAATTTAAACTTTAATCATGGATATAATCCGTTCCAGTCCCGTACATAAATGCCCGCCAACGGGCACTTACCAGACGGTGACACTCACTTGAAACTTTGTGATTTAATTTTAAAGTGTGCTAATCGAAACAAATTCACTTGGTTTTTGAGTTTAAAAGTGATTTTATTTTTTCGTAAAATCGCAGATATTCAACGGCATAATAATTGACATCAACCCGATTGCTATGGAAACAAAAAAAGTAAAAACCTGTTTTACGATCACCTTCACGGACGATCAGTTCAATCACGCCAAACAATATGTGGACGACATGAAGCGGCATCCGCAGCGCGTATTTTGGCGAGGCAAGGAAGGCAAAACCGACAGCGAATTGATTGTGGAGCAAATTGCCCACCGCATCCTTTCTGGATTTTACAACACCGACCCTTTCAATGCCAGCAAGCATATTGTGAGGATGGAGAGCATGGCCTGAAAAATTCTTAACCCAGAGAACAGAGATGCGCAGAGAATCCCTCTTCGAAACTCTGCGCCCTTTGCGTTTATATTTTTAACCCAGAGAATCCCTCTTCGAAACTCCGCGCACTTTGCATTTAAATTCTTCCTGCCAACTATCAACTTTCGGGTTGACTAATATCATATTATCTCAGTATATTCATTCAGTGATTCGTTAAGCGTAACACGCGGCCATTTCGGTTGCGCAGCGAAAAATGAAGCACGCGAAATGCACACCCTGTTTTCCCGGTTCATCCAGGTGCATGGCGCGGCACAGTTAAACCCTTAAACCATACTGCCATGAAAGTCTATGATGAAAAACACATTAAGAACATTGCCCTGTTGGGGGCGCCAAAGGCCGGCAAAACCTTGCTGGCCGAAGACATGCTATTTGAAGCCGGCATTATCCACCGCAGAGGTACCATTGAAGGAAAAAATACCGTAAGCGACTATCACGAGATAGAACAGGAGCGAGGCAATTCGGTGTTTGCCTCTACCATGCACACCGAATGGAAAGATTATAAAATCAACATTATCGACACGCCCGGGTTTGACGACTTTGTGGGTGAAATGGTTTCGGCCCTGCGCGTGGCCGACACCTGTGTGCTAGTAATCAATTCCCAAAACGGTGTGGAAGTAGGCACTCAACTGATCTGGAAATATGTGGACAGGTTTAGAAAGCCAATCATTTTTGCAATCAACCAGGAAGACCACCCCAAGGCAGATTTTGATTCTTCGCTGGCTTCCCTGAAAAATAGTTTTGGCAAGGCTGTCACCCAAATGCAATACCCCGTAAACCACGGAGAAAGTTTCAATTCCATTATCGACTTGCTCAAGATGGTGATGTATAAATTTCCAGCCGATGGTGGCAAGCCCGAGAAACTTCCCATTCCAAAAGAAGAAACAGAAAAAGCGAACCGGCTCCACAACGAACTGGTGGAAAAGGCTGCCGAAAATGATGAGAAGTTGATGGAAAAATATTTTGAGAAAGGAACCTTAGACGAAGATGAAATGCGCCACGGGCTGAAAGCGGGAATGATCCACCACGATGTGTTTCCCGTGTTTGTAATGTCGGCCAAAAAAAATATGGGCAGTGGCCGCCTGATGGGTTTCATTGACAACGTGGCCCCCGCTCCGCGCGAAGCCCAACCCGAACGCACCATCGAAGGAAAAAAAATATTGTTCGATCCCACCAAGCCTGCCGTTCTTTTTGTTTTCAAATCGCAATTAGAACCCAACCTGGGCAAGCTCTCTTTCTTTAAAGTGATTTCTGGAGAAGTGACCAACAACTCCGAACTCATCAACAGTCAAACCGGTGCCATCGAGCGATTCCATTCCCTTTTCATCATGGATGGGAAAAACAGGAACCCCGTTGATAAATTAACTGCGGGCGACATTGGCGCCACGCTGAAATTAAAAGGCACTTTCACAAACCAAACACTCCACGCAAAGGGCTTTGATGTTTCCATCGACCCTATTGTATTTCCCGAACCTCGCATACGCACCGCGGTGATCGCCAAAACAAAAACAGACGATGAAAAAATTGGCGAAGTGTTGGCCAAGATACACCAGGAAGACCCAACAATCCTGGTGGAATACTCCAAAGAATTGAAGCAACTGATACTATCCGGGCAGGGCGAAATGCACCTGATGGTTTGCAAATGGAACTTAGAGAACACGTATAAATTGAATGTGGATTTTATCTCTCCTCGTATTTCTTACCGGGAAACGATTCGGAAATCATCGCTCGCCAGCTATCGTCACAAAAAGCAATCGGGGGGAGCGGGTCAGTTTGGTGAAGTTTATATAAAGATAGAGCCCTACTATGAAGGCATGCCCGAACCCACCGAGTTTACCGTGAGAGGCAAGGAAGAAATTGATTTGGAGTGGGGCGGCAAGCTGGTGTTTTATAATTGCATTGTGGGCGGTGTGATCGATGCGCGGTTTATCCCCTCCATACTGAAAGGTGTGATGGAAAAAATGGAAGAGGGGCCAATCACCGGATCGTATGTGCGCGATGTGCGTGTGTTGGTGTACGATGGTAAAATGCACCCGGTGGACTCCAACGACATATCGTTTAAAATTGCCGGCATGATGGCTTTCAAAGATGCCTTCATGAAAGCAGAACCTCAAGTGCTGGAACCTATCTGCGACCTTGAGGTAATTGTGCCCGAAGAAATGATTGGCGATGTAATGGGCGACTTGCAAACGCGCAGGTCTTTGATTGTGGGCATCGACTCGCAGGACAATTATCAGGTGATCAAGGCAAAGACCCCACTGGCCGAATTGAATAAATACTCAACCACGTTGCGCTCGTTGTCGCAGGGCAAAGCAAGTTTCAGTCAAAAGGTTGCCGAGTATGTGGCCGTGCCGTATGAGATACAACAAAAGTTGGCCAAGCAAACTCAGGTAGCCGAATTGGTGTGATCAATTTTTTGATAAAATTATGTTGGCGGCTTCCAGCAAACCATTTACGGTATAGTCTGCTTTGTTTTCGGGTTCTACTTCATCACCTATTTGAACTGTGCGGATGCCCAGCTTGCGCGCAGGAATAATATCCCGGCCACGGTCACCAACCATCCACGAAGCGGTAACATCAATATTGAATTTGGCAATGGCTTTTTCAAACATCAATGTGCCCGGCTTTCGCGCCAAAGAGACCGTTACCGTTGGGTGATGCGGACAAAAATAAAAATGATCGATGCAATGGCCGCATGCCTGCTGCAAATAATCATGACAGGCTTTCATTTGTGCTTCAGTATAGATGCCCTGCGCAATGCCCGACTGATTGGTGACCACCACCAATAAAAATCCTGCATCCTTCAATACCGAGATCGCTTCCAACACACCAGGCAAAATTTCAAATTCCTCAACCCTAAACGTGTACTTCGGATTTTCTTTGTTGAGCACACCGTCACGATCTAAAAAAATACAGTGGTTCATTTTATTTCAATTTTATTTTCCCCAATAATAACACATTCGCACTTAGTTGGCATCCCCAATTCAAAAATCCCGATAAGTTTCCTCTAAATTGGTAAGCCAGCACTTTTTTTTAAATTTACATTGCGGTGACTTAATCCACTGATGTTATGCACTTCGTGTTTTCTTAGTGACTTGGTGGCTTCGTGGCAAGGTAAAGAGTTCGGAAATTGAACCACGAAGGCACAGAGACACGAAGTTTCACTAAAAAAAAACAATGAAATATGACACATGCGTAACATCAGTTAATCCAATCAAAAAAAAACCAATACCTCCCGCATTTAACAACCTAAACTTTGAACAACGCGCTCGTCATTATACCCACTTATAATGAACAGGAAAATATCACCCTGCTCATTGATGCCATTGTTTCACTACCAAAAGATTATGATATCCTGATTGTTGACGATAACTCGCCCGATGGCACTGCCAATATTGTTATTGACTTGCAAAAAAATTATAACACTCCTACTGATACGAGATTGCATCTATTGCAGCGGGCTGGCAAACTGGGGTTGGGCACCGCCTACATAGAAGGCTTTCGCTATGCCATAAAGAACGGTTATGATTTTGTGTTGCAGATGGATGCCGATTTTTCGCACAACCCGAAAGACCTGGTCAATTTATATCTCACCTGTGCAGAAGGCGGCAACGACTTATCCATTGGTTCGCGCTATGCAACCGGTGTGAACGTGGTGAACTGGCCGATGGGCCGTGTGCTGCTTTCATTTTTTGCCAGCAAGTATGTGCAACTCGTAACGGGCATACCCGTGCACGACACCACCGCAGGTTTTGTTTGCTATCGCAGAAAAGTATTGGAAACAATTCCTTTGGACGAAATAAAATTTATCGGCTATGCCTTTCAGATCGAGATGAAGTTCCTCACGTGGAAGTATGGCTTCCGCCTGAACGAAGTGCCCATCGTTTTCACTGACCGCACTCGTGGCCAAAGCAAAATGTCGGTAGGCATTTTTAAAGAAGCATTTCTGGGTGTTATCCAGATGACGATACAGAGTTGGTTTAAGAAATATATAGTTGCTTAACACCCGATGATCAAAGTTCCATTCTTGCTTGAAAAGAAAATCACCATCGGTGAACTGATCACTATCCTCTCCATCTTGTTTTCGGCCATTTCGGTTTTAATAACCTGGCGGAACGAGCAGCGGATTCAAATACTTGAAAATGCCACACGCACACGGGTAGAGATAGCCAAAACCATTAACACCGTGAACCAGGTAATTCAACTACAGCTTTCTTTTTATGAACTGATTGAAGAAGACATTGTTGAAGCGAGCCGCATCGCCAATGTGGAAAAGGATTCAGTCAAAGCGAGGGATTACATGTGGGAAAAATTTTACAAGCACCGGGCGGAAGTGATGAACATCATTTCTCAAAACGATTGGGAAGTTGCCTACACCAACCTGCTTACGTATGGCATAGCGGCCGATAGCTTGTACATCAAGTCCATCACCCGGCTAAAGCGGCTGCAGGAAAATCAGTTCGATCTTCTGCTCAGCGATTTTGAAAATGAAATACTGAAACACAAGCCTGCCCAAAACAGGCAAACGTCTAAATTGATAGACCGGTTGAGGGAAATAAAAAACACCTATCGCGAAAGCCACCGGGGCTATACCAAAAAGGCAATCGCTGA